>JAHZLQ010000033.1 GCA_022599775.1 Gammaproteobacteria bacterium | reverse complement strand
GCTTGCGGGAGAGGGGGGACCGCTCGCGACTGCGAGCGGTGGGTGAGGGAGCGGCCATGCCGCAGACCATTCATTCTGATCGGTGCCGCTCGCGGCATGGCCGTTAGCGGTGGTTCGCAAGCGACGCCGGGCGCGGGCGGTCGAATGCTTCGTGGACAACAGACCTTGGTGCCGGAACCATGTCTCGAACCATGCAAACTGCCAGGTCGGGCTTTGCCGAGCCGCCACTGATTACGGTGGTGGTGCTGACCCACAATCGATGTGACGAGCTGATGAACACGCTCGATCGTCTGCAGGGATTGCCGGAAAAACCTGAAATCATCGTCGTCGATAACGCGTCGACCGATGACACCGCACGCCGCTTGGCGGAGCGCAATCCTCCGGTGCGAGTCATTCGTCGGCGGAACAACGCCGGCGCGGCGGGGCGCAACGATGGGGTTGTCGCAGCACACACACCCTTCGTCGCGTTTGCCGACGACGATTCCTGGTGGGAGGCCGGGGCATTCCGGTCTGCGATCTCGTTTCTGCAGGCGTATCCGCGCGTCGGTCTGCTGTGTGCGGAACTGAGGTTGTCGGGTCACGGTGATGTCGATCCGACCTGCCGGGAAATGGCACAAAGCCCGCTGCGAACGGCCGGCTTGCCGCAGCCTGAAATTCTCGGCTTTCTCGCCTGTGCCGTCATCATCCGGGTCGAGGCCTTTCTGGAGGTCGGAGGCTTCGAGCAACGCTTCTTCGTGGGCGGCGAAGAAGAGCTGATGGCGATCGACCTTGCCGCCGCCGGTTGGCAACTGGTGTATCTGGATGCGATCCGTGCCTGGCATCGGCCTTCCCGGATACGCGACCGCGCGGGACGGCATCGAACCGTGACGCGGAACGCTGTCTGGACGGCATGGATGCGCTTGCCGGTCGGCGAGGCCTTGCACCGGACCAAGCGTTTGTTGATGACCGGGGATCTGGCCGGAACGCGATTGCAGACGATAGTCGAAACCGTTCGCGGATTGCCCTGGGCGCTGCGCCAGCGACGCCGACCGCATCCCCGCGTCGAGGCGATGCGCCGGCAAATCGGCTTGAGCCAGTCCACAGCGGGAAAGCGGTCGAACGTGGCCGAGTAGTCCGAGCTTCCGGCATTGCCCATAGCCATCAAGGACAGGCGGTTGGGGGACCGCTCGCGACTGCGAGCGGTGGGTGAGGGGAACGGCCGTGCCGCAGGCGATTCATTGTGCCGGGTATCGCTCGCGGCATGGCCGTTAAAAGCGTCGAAGCCCAACGCTCTTAGCGATCTGGAGTCAGCACCACTTTCCGGCAGTCCTCTTGCCGCTTGTCGAAAATTTCGTAAGCGCGCGCGGCTTCGCTCAGCGGCATGCGGTGCGTGATGATCGCCTCCGGTTTCAGTTCGCCGCGCTCGATGCAATCAAGCAGCTCCGGCATGTAGCGCTGCACATGCGTCTGTCCCATACGGAAACTGAGGCCTTTGTCGAAAGCGTCACCGAACAGGAAACCGTGGATGAACCCGGCGTAGAGGCCCGGTACGCTGATCGTGCCGCCACGTCGTGTCGATGCGATCGCCTGACGCAGGGCCGCGCCGCTCGACGGTTCGATCTTCAGTTTCGTCAAGGCGGTTTCGACGGTACTGCCTTTGGCCTCGAAGCCGATCGCGTCGATGCTGGCGTCCACGCCCCGAAACTCAGTGGCCTCGACGATCTTCTCGGCCGGATCCGCATCGTCGAAATTGATCGGTTCGGCACCGTAGGTCTGCGCCGCGAATGCCAGACGGTATGGATGATGGTCCACCATGAAGATGCGTTCCACGCCGAGCATCCTGGCGCAGGCGGCGGCCATGCAGCCGACCGGACCGGCGCCAAAGATCGCAAGCGTGGAGCCGGGTCCGACACCGGCGTTGAGCACGGCCTGATAGCCGGTCGGCAGGATGTCGGACAGAAACAGAACCGATTCGTCGTCGAGCGTATCGGGAATCTTCAGCGGACCGACGTTGGCCCTCGGTACGCGTACGTATTCGGCCTGACCGCCGGCATAGCCGCCATAGAGATGTGTATAGCCGAACAGGCCGGCGGCAGAGGCGATGTTCTTTCGGTTGAGTAGCGCGCCGCGATCCGGATTGGTCGTTTCACAGGCCGCATACAGATCACGTTCGCAGAAAAAGCATGTCCCGCAGGAGATGGTGAACGGCACGACGACGCGATCGCCGCGCGAGACCTCGGTGACCAGCGCGCCCGTGTCTTCCACGATGCCCATGAACTCGTGGCCGAGTACGTCGCCCGATTTCATTCCCGGCACCTTGCCTCGATACAGATGCAGATCGGATCCGCAGATCGCGGTGGCGGTCACGCGCAACAGGATGTCGTCGTCATTCTCGATGATCGGATCCGGAACATTCTCGACACGGACGTCGTGATTTCGATGGTAGGTCAAGGCCTTCATAGCGTGGATTCCTCGTCGGTAGGGTGGCTAAAGACCGTCAGCCCACCTCAATCCGCGTGCCCGGCTCGTCCCGCTTTTTGCGGGCTGCTGATCGTTGTCGTCGGCCCGGCGATCACCTGATCGCCGATGCGCTGACCGGTCCGGATTCAGAAATGCCGGACGACGCCAGGCCATCGCCAGTCCGCAATTTGAAGGGCACCGTCCGCACGGTCGTGCATTTCGCAGTCGAAGGAACTTGCAGCGAGCCTTCCTCGCCGGGCACGCCGAATGCGCACCGTCCGCGCATGTCTGCTCCCGAGCGCCGATCGTTCGTTTCGACCGCTTTGGGATGTCGTCGGGGCAGGCAAATGCAAATTCGCGCCGGCTTCACCCTGCATTAACGACGCCGTCTTCACGGTAGCGGGGCGGCCGAGATCGCATGCCCATTCAATGCCGAACACTGCCTTATGGAGAGACGCACATGGCCAAACAAGACGCCCCCGATCACGACAGCAAGCAGGACCAGCTTTCCGCTTTTCATCGCAGCAATGACGGCGGCGGCCTGACGACCAACCAGGGCATCGGCATCGCCGACAACCAGAACACCCTGAAGAGCGGAATCCGCGGCCCACAGCTGCTGGAAGATTTCGTATTGCGCGAGAAGATCACCCACTTCGACCATGAACGGATTCCGGAACGGGTGGTGCATGCGCGCGGCGCGGCCGCACACGGTTACTTTCAGGTCTATGAGCCGCTGGGTGACGCGCTGTCCAGCGCGAGTTTCCTGCAGGACCCCTCGAAGAAGACGCCGGTGTTCGTGCGCTTTTCGACCGTCGCAGGATTTCGCGGCTCCGCCGATACCGCACGTGACGTACGCGGCTTCGCGGTGAAGTTCTACACCGAGGACGGCAACTGGGATCTGGTCGGCAACAATATCCCGGTGTTCTTCATCCAGGACGCGATCAAGTTTCCGGACCTGATCCATTCGGTGAAGCCGGAGCCGCACAACGAAATCCCGCAGGCGCAGAGCGCGCATTCCACATTCTGGGACTTCATGTCGCTGATGCCCGAATCCATGCACATGGCGATGTGGATCATGTCCGACCGCGCGATTCCGCGCAGCTACCGGATGATGGAAGGCTTCGGCATCCATACCTTCCGCATGATCGACGACAGCGGCAAGTCGCGCTTCGTCAAGTTCCACTGGAAGCCCAAGCTCGGCACGCACGCCCTGGTCTGGGACGAGGCGATGAAGCTCGGCGGCCAGGACCCGGACTTTCACCGCCGCGACCTGTGGGAGGCGATCGACAACGGAGACTATCCGGAATGGGAATTCGGCGTGCAGGTGGTCGAGGAAGACCAGGCCGACCAGTTCGACTTCGACCTGCTCGATGCGACCAAGATCATCCCCGAGGAACTGGTGCCGGTGCGCAAGATCGGCAAGCTGGTGCTCGACCGCAACCCCGACAACTACTTTTCCGAAACCGAGCAGGTCGCGTTCTGTCCGGCCAACATCGTGCCGGGCATCGACTTCTCCGAGGACCCGCTGCTGCAGGGGCGGCTGTTTTCGTACCTGGATACCCAACTGATCCGGCTGGGCGGTCCGAACTTCAACGAAATCCCGATCAACCGGCCGGTCTGTCCCGTGCACAACCTGCAGCGCGACGGCTACGGGCGGCAGGCCATCGACCGCGGCCGCACCGCCTACGAGCCGAATTCGCTGGCCGGCAACTGCCCGGTGCAGGGCGGGGCGCCGCGCAGCTTCCAGTCCGTGGCCACGCGCGTGGACGGCGAGAAGCTGCGCGCGCGCAGCCCCAGCTTCGCCGACCACTTCACGCAGGCCACGCTGTTCTATCAGAGCCAGAGTGCGGTCGAGCAACAGCACATCATGGAGGCCTTGTCCTTCGAACTCGGCAAATGCGACGTGCCGCATGTGCGCAGCCGCGTGGTCGCGCTGCTCGCCCACATCGATGAGAACCTGGCCGCCGGCGTGGCCGCCAATCTCGGCATCGAACCGGATCCCGACCTGAGCTATCTCGACGACTACACCGGCACCCAGCCCAACGAGCGCCGCGGCGCCGCCAAGCCCGGAAAATCGCCGGCGCTGTCGATGGTGACCGGAAACCCGGAGACGATCGCCACGCGCAAGCTCGCGATCCTGGCGATGGACGGCTTCGATGCGGCCGGCGTCAGTGCCGTGAAGAAAGCCGTCAGCGACGGCGGCGGCCAGTGCATGCTGATCGCCGGCAGCCTTGGCACGATCACCGCCGAAGACAGCAGCGAGATGAAGCCGGATCTGTCGTTCATGACCTCGCGCTCGACCCTGTTCGACGCCGTTTACGTCGCCGGCGGCGAGGCCAGTGCCAAGGCGATTGGCCAGGATGCCGACGCCGTGCACTTCTTCAAGGAAGCCTTCCGCCACGGCAAGGCGCTGGCGGCCAGCGGCGCGGCAGTGGCGCTGCTCCAGCGCGAGCGCCTGCCCAAGGTGGACTATGCGGACTCCGAACAGATCGTCGCGGATGCCGGCGTGGTCACCGTGGCGGGCGAGTCGGTGGACTGGAAGGCGTTCACGCAACAGTTCGTCGGCAGCATCGCCCAGCACCGGCATTGGGAGCGCAGCGGCCGCGCGATGGTGGACGCATGAGCGCCAGCTTTCGCGGGGCAACGCAATGACGCCGCCGGATTCCGGTGCGGGCAGTCTGCCGGAGCCGGCCTCGGCCCCCGCAATCGGCGAGCTTCTTGAGCGCTGCGGATCGATGCCCGCAGTCGACAAGCTTGCGGCGCTGATCGAGGCCGGATTCGACCGGCTGCCCTTGCCCGGCGGCGGGCAAACGCTCGACCGCTGGCGCGCACTGGCCGCGGTCGCCGCGCATGACCTGAGCCTGGTCAAGCTCTACGAGGGCCACACCGACGCACTGGCAATTCGCGCCGAACTGGGCGATGCGCCCGATGAACCCTGGGACGCGAGCTGGGGCGTATGGGCCGCGGAACCGCCGAATGCCCGTCTGTACGCACAGAGCCGGCAAGACAGTCGGTACACGCTGCGGCTCGATGGTCGCAAGGCCTGGTGCTCCGGTGCCGCATCGCTGAGTCACGCCCTCGTCACCTGCTGGCAGCGCGAGGACGGCGGCGCCGATCGTGGACCGCTGCTGGCGGCCGTGGCGATGAACCAGCCCGGCGTTCGGGTCAGTGACGAGGGCTGGCAAGCGGTCGGCATGGCGGAATCGGCCAGCGTCGGAGTGAGCTTCGACGGTGCCGAGGCACGGCTGGTCGGCGAACTCGGAGCCTATGTGAACCGGCCGGGATTCTGGCAGGGCGGCGCCGGTATCGCCGCCTGCTGGTACGGCGCGACGGCGGTCCTGGCCGAGCCGCTGCGTCAGCGCATCGCGCAGCGGCCGGAGCCGCATGCCGCCGCCCATCTCGGGGCGGTGGACGTGGCGCTGAGCCGCACCGCCGCGCTGCTGCGCGAAACGGCCGCCGAAATCGACCGTCGTCCGGCGGCCTATGCGCAGCTGATCGCCTTGCGCGCCCGTGCGGCCGCGGAGCGCACCGCCGGCTTCGTGCTCGACCACGTCGGCCGCGCGCTCGGCGCGGCGCCGTTCTGTCAGCACGGCGATTTCGCGCGCCGTGCCGCGGACCTGCCGGTGTTCATCCGCCAGTGCCATGCCGAACGCGATCTGCAGACGCTCGGCGAACTGCTCGCCGCACCGCGGGAGGCGCCGTGGACGCTGTAGCGCTTCGCGCGCCGGCGGGCGAAGAGCCGCATGCCGGGGAAGGCCGCGAGATCGTCGGCGAGGGCACGCCGGAGGCCGCGTGGCGATCGTGGCGAGGTCTCGCGCAGCTGCCGCGCGCCGGGCTGGACGAGCTGGTGCCGCCGGGCCGCCGGACGGTGATCGTTGCGCCGCATCCGGATGACGAGGTCCTCGGTGCCGGCGGCCTGCTGAGCGCGCTCGCCGAGCGCCGGCGCGAGGTGCTGATCGTCGGCGTGACCGAAGGCGAGGGCTCGCATCCCGGTTCGGCGCTCTGGCCCCGGGATGCGCTGACGGCGCGACGCGGCGCCGAGCGCAGCGAGGGCTTGCGGGCGCTGGGGCTGGCCGCCGGCATCGAGCGACTCGGCTACGCGGACGGGCAACTCGCCTCGGATATCCCCGGTCTGGCCCGCCGGCTCGGCGAGACGCTGCGGCAAAACGATGTGGTGTTCGCGACCTGGGCCTGCGACGGCCATCCCGATCACGAAGCGGTGGGGCAGGCCGCCGCCCGGGCCTGTGCCGCCCGCGGCGCGCGCCTGCTGCAGATGCCGGTGTGGATGTGGCACTGGGCGCAGCCAGGCTCCGAGCGCGTGCCCTGGCAGCGGGCCCTCCGGCTCGAACTCGGAGACGCGGCGCTGGCGCGCAAGCGTGCGGCGATCGCCTGCCATCGCAGCCAGCTCGAAGCCGACGCCACGCGCGGCGCGCCGCCGATCCTGAGCACTGCGGCGCTGGCGCGCTGGCTGCGCCCCTACGAGGTCTTCTTTACATGAGCGGCCTGGCCGCGGACGAGGACTATTTCGAAAGCCTGTACCGCGACAGCGCGGACCCCTGGGGCTTCCGCACACGTTGGTACGAACAGCGCAAGCGCGCGTTGACCCTGGCTGCGTTGCCGCACCGCCGCTATCGCAGCGCGCTGGAAGCGGGCTGCGCCACCGGTGAACTGGCCGCCGAACTCGCCGGCCGTTGCGAGCGCCTGCTGGCCTGCGATTTTCACGAAGGCGCGCTGCAGCAGGCGCGGCTGCGCCTGGCCGGATATCCGCAGGCACGCGTGGAACGCCGACGTCTGCCACAGGACTGGCCCGACGGCGTCTTCGAGCTGATCGTCGTCAGCGAACTCGGCTATTACCTCGGCGACCGGGATCTGGACGAACTGCTGCGCCGCGCGCGCGCCAGCCTGGGCGACGACGGGGTGCTGCTGGCCTGCCACTGGCGCCACCGCTTTGCCGAAGCCGTGCGCGACGGCGATGCGGTGCACGCGGCTTTCGCCGCACTCGGCCTGCCGCGCCTGCTGCGCCACGAGGAGCCCGATTTTCTGCTGGAAGCCTGGTCACCGGACCCGACATCGGTGGCCGCCCGTGAAGGCCTTTCCGCAATGACCGACCCCACACCATCGGAGCAAGAAACGAGATGATCGGCATCGTCATACCCGCGCACAACGAAGAAGCCTTGCTGGGAGACTGCCTGGCGGCGGTGTCGGCCGCGGCGCGGCATCCGGAGCTTGGCGGCGAGCCGGTCGAGATCGTCGTTGTGCTCGATGCCTGCACCGATGCCAGCGCGGAAATCGCCAGCGCCTACGGCGTGAGCTGTCTCGCCGTCGAGGTGCGCAACGTCGGCCGTGCGCGGCGTCGCGGTGCCGAATGGCTGCTGGCGCGTGGCGCCCGCTGGCTGGCGTTCACCGATGCCGATTCGGTGGTCGCCGCCGACTGGCTGCCGTGCCAGCTCAAACTCAAGGCCGACGCGGTCTGTGGCTCGGTCACGGTCCGCGACTGGGGCGCGCACAGCGCCGAGGTGCGTGCGCGCTTTGATGCCGGCTACCGCGATCGGGACGGCCACCGCCACGTCCACGGCACCAATTTCGGCGTCTCTCGCGCCGCGTATCTGGCCGTCGGCGGGTTCGCGCCGCTGGCGGTCGGCGAGGATGTGGCCCTGGCCGCGGCTTTGGAACGCGCCGGCTTCGCCATCGCCTGGAGCGCAGCCCCCCGGGTCGCCACCAGCGCCCGTCTCGTCGCGCGCGCCCGCGGCGGCTTCGGCGACTTCATCGGTGGCCTGTATCGCGTCGGCGCCAGCGCCGTCGACGCCTCGGCGCAGGCGCTCGGCAGCGCCGCCGCCCTGGCCGAGACGGCGGAATAAGGCCGCAATGACGGCGGCCCTGTTCTACGGCCTGCTGGCCAGTTCCGCGTTTCCGATCGGCGTCGCCTGCGGGCTGGCGCTGGCAACGAGCGCCGGCTTCGCCTGCGCCATCGTGCTGGCCGAGCGGGTCTGATTCACCGCCGATTCGGGCGGTGGCTGTTCAACTTGGGGTTCGAACCGACGACAGGAGACGACAATGGCGGCCAAGATCGGCGCGGCGGAACTCGGCATCGATCCGCGATCGGGCGAGGACAGCGAGCTGTTCAAGTGGTTTGTCGCCAGCTACCTGTTCGGCAAGCGCATCAGCGGCAAGATCGCTGCAGACGCCTGGCGCGTGATCGTCGAAAAACATGGCCGCGACACGCCACGCAAGCTCTGCAACTGCAGCTGGCAGGAACTGGTCGACATGCTCGGCGAGGGTCACTACAAGCGCTACGACGAGTCCACCGCGAGCCGCCTGCTCGAAACCTGCAAGAAGCTCAACGAGGACTACGGCGGCAGCCTGAGCAAGCTCGCCGAATCCTGCGACAGCCGGGCCGAACGCGAACGGCGCCTGCGCGCGTTCAAGGGCGTCGGTCCCAAGACCGTGCAGATCTTCATGCGCGAGGTGCCGGAGCGCTGGAAGCAAGGCTGAAGCCCGCGTCGCCGGCATTCGCTGCCCCTGTACCACCAGGCCCATACGGCCAATGACTCAAGGAGATCCCATGAATACAGTGTTAGGCAAAACCATCGACCGGGTTCCGCGGAACACCGCAGCCGCCGTCAACGCCCGCATCGAGCTCGACATGCAGCGGCGACTGGGGCACTACGCCCGCAATCCCGAGCACATCCACGCGCGCCTGTCCGAGCTGGATCGCGAATGGGACATCGAGCGCGTGCTCGAAACCAATGCCTCGGCGCTTGCCCTCGGTGGTCTGGTCGCCGGCGTCGTGGCCGACCGGCGCGCGCTGCTGTTCAGCGGTGCCGTGCTCGCCTTCCTGTTCCAGCACGCCGTCCAGGGCTGGTGCCCGCCGGTGCCGGTGCTGCGCCGGCTCGGTGTACGCACCGCCGGCGAGATCGAAACCGAGCGGCAGTGCCTCAAGGCGATGCGCGGCGACTACGACGGCATCCGCCGTCAGTCCAGCATCGGGCAGATTCTTGCCGCCGTCCGCCAGGGCGATGCCGTATTGCACTGAGCCGCCGCCGCCGCCCGTCTCCGGACGGCGGCGCTCGTCAATGCGATCTGCGCAGTTCTTCGTCCTTGAGCCGCGTACCGTGCGGCGCGGGGCGGCTCAGGCCACCGGGTCGGGGGCGGCCCGGGCGGCCGCGGCGCATCTGGGTCCAGTCGGTGACGACGGCCTGCATTTTTTCTGTCAGTCCGGGCAGCAGGTTGTGGCTGGCGGCGAAAGTCCTGCTGAACCGACCGACATGAACCTCCGGTCTGGGTCTGCGTGCCAGCCTGACGATCGCCGCGACGACCTTGCCGGCATCGTCGACCGGCGGGATCGCCTCGGTACGCTTGTCGGTGTAGTTGGCGGCATGCTCGAAGAACGGGGTGTCCATCGCCATCGGCAGCACGGTGCAGACGTGCACATCGCCGAATTTCTGCTCGGCAAGCTCCTGACGAAGCGAGGCCGAAAGGCCGACCACGCCGAACTTCGCAGCCGTGTATGAGCTGTAGTACGGCGCCGGAATCTTGCCGAGCATGGAGGCCACGTTGATCAGGGTGCCGACGCCCTGCGCGCGAAAATGGCGCAGTGCCTCGTGGCTGCCATAGACCGTACCGAGCAGGTCGGTCCGTACCACCTGTTCGTGCTCGGCGAGCGGGGTCTCGTCGAACACGCCGACGGCGGTGCCACCGGCATTGTTGACCCAGACATCGAAGCGCTGGTAGCGCTGCATGGCCTCCGCCGCCAAAGCCGCGATGTCGTCTGCACTGCCCACATCCGTCGGTACCGCTACGGCCTCGCCGCCGGCCGCGACACAGTCACCGACCGTATCCGCCAGCGCCTGCTCGCGCCGGGCGCCCAGCACCAGCCGCGCGCCGTGCTTGGCGAACCCGATGGCCGCGCCGCGCCCGAAGCCGCTGGAGGCGCCGGTGATGACGATGACCTTGCCCTTGAGTGATTTGCGCATGATCTTCTCCTGATTCGATGGCGCCGCCGCCCGCCCCGGCGATCGTTTGAGGAAACCGCGAATGCTCCGTTGCAACGATGTTGTATCGCGGCGACTTGAGCTTGGGTGAACGCCCCGCTTCAGCAAACCTGCGTTTCAGACCCGGGTGCGCGGTTCACCGTCTGTTGGGTTGCCAAACGCAAAGATCGGCCGAGCCAGTACCGCAGCGACAGGGGATGCCTGTGAGGCCAGAAAGTGTCGATTCACCCGCAAACGCCGAGGCGCGCCATGACCTCGCCCAACTGTTCGACCGGATCGACGCAGCCTGTGTCGAGCAGGACCCGATCAGCCTGCGCCGCTTGTTGGAGATTTCCGGCCGGCGCTCATTCGGTTCCACGCTTCTGGTGCCCAGCCTGATCGTGCTGTCGCCGCTGAGCGGTATTCCGGGCTTGCCGAGTTGCGTCGCCATTCTGGTGATCCTGATGTGCGGACAGTTGCTTCTGGGACGGCGTCAACCGTGGTTGCCCGACTGGATCCTCCGGCGGCAACTGCCCAGCGCACGCATTCACAAGGCCATTCGCAGCGCGCGGCCATTCGTGAGCCGGCTCGACCGACTGTCGCGCCCCCGTTTGCCCTTGCTGCTTCAGGGGGCGGGCTTTTATGTGCTCACCGTGGTTTGCCTGCTGATCGCGGTCACGATGGTGCCGCTGGAACTGATTCCGTTCGCGAACAGCGCCGCCGGTGCCGCCTTGTCCGCCTTCGGGGTGGCGCTCGTCACCGACGACGGTCTGTTTGCGCTGACCGCGCTGCTGTTCAGCGGGCTGGTGTTGTTTCTCGGCTGGTACGGATTCGCCGGATGACGATCATGCATTTTGCCGATTGCCACTTCGTCGATCTGGCAATTCGCCATTGGGCTATTTTCATTAGTCATTGATTTACCAAAAATTTGTGGATGGCATAGGCATTGCGCGATTGAAGATCCCCCCAGCTGGAATTCACCATGTCGCCACAGCTTGCTCTCGGTCATCGGACCCAAACATCGATCTCGCCGCGCCTCCAGCATTCGGTACGTCTGCTGCGGCAGCCGGCCCATGAATTCGAGCAAACGCTGCAAGCCGCACTGGTCGAAAATCCATTTCTGGAAGAAGTGGCATTGGCGGACGAGCCGATGGGCATCGACTTCGAGCCCGAGGAAGAGGAGCGACTCTGGGACTCGAATCCACCTGGTGCGGACGGCCTGACGCTGGGTCGAACCGGTACCGCCCTGGGCGCCGCCGACGACCGGGTGCAGCGACTACCGATGCGCATGGACCTTCATCAGCATTTGCGGGACCAATTGCTCGCATCGGCGATCGGTCCGCGCTTGCGGCTGGCGGCCGAAGTGGTCGTCGAATCGCTGGATGACGACGGCTACCTGCGTGATGACCCCATGGACGTCGCACGTCATCTGAGCGGTCTGCCACCGCTGTCACGCGACGAGCTCGACACGGCCAGAGATCATGTTCGAACCCTGGAGCCGGCGGGCGTCGGCGCCATCGATCTGGTCGATTGTCTGTGCCTGCAACTCCGCGCGCTGCCTTCCGGCACGCCTCAGCGGAGCCTTGCCATCAGGCTGCTCGAAAGGCATTCCGCCTTGCTGTTGCGGCGGGACTTCGCGGCCATCCTGAGTCAGGAGCAGTGCTCGGAACCCGAACTGATGCGTGCGCATGCCTTGATACGCCGACTGGATCCACGGCCCGGTTCCAGCATTCGCGGGCACGATACGGAGTTCGTCCTTCCCGACGTGCTGGTACGCGAACGCCATGGTCGTCTGGCGGTCTCGATCAACCCGCGTCTGAATTCGAAGATTCAGCTCAACCGACGCTATGTCGAGCTGTTCAGCCGCTCATCGGATGCGAGCCACGGCACGATGACGCAGCTGCTGCAGGAAGCACGCTGGATGCTGCGCAACATCGAGCAGCGCCACGACACGATACGTCGCATCGTCGAAGCCATCATCGCCAGGCAGCGGGACTTCTTCACGCGCGGCGAGGCGGCCTTGCAGCCGCTCAGCCTTCAGGACATCGCCAGCATGGTCGATCTTCATGAGTCCACCGTGTCGCGGGCAACCGGCAACAAGTACGTCTCCTCGCCGCAAGGCCTGCATCCGCTGAAGTACTTCTTCTCGCGCAGCCTGCCGCGGCGCACGGGCAGCGGATGCTCGGGCGCATCGGTACGTTTCCTGATCCGGGATCTGACCACGCGCGAAGATCCGGCGGCGCCGCTGTCCGATCCGGAGATCGCAACCCAATTGCACGCCCGCGGGATCAGCGTGGCGCGGCGTACCGTCACCAAGTATCGAAATATGTTGAAGATTCTGCCGGCCGAGCTGCGGCGGCGCGCCTGAGCACCTATCCATCCGGGCGACCCAGTACCCCCTAAGCCAGCGCGTCCGGCGCCTTGCACAGCGGCAGCACGGCGCACAACTCCACGCCGGGGTCCCCCGGGGGTGCATGCACGAGCACTCTGATCCAGCCTCCATGCTGCTGGCAGACATGCTGCGCCAGCGCGAGTCCGACCACGAGGCTGAACGGCAATTGCAGCGGATCGCCGGGACAACGCATCGGCCATTCGAACTGACGGGTCAGGGATTGCGCATCGCAGTCTTCGCACCGGTCGCGGATCGTGACATTCGCGAAACGGCCGCTGCGTTCCAGCACGATGATGACTCGGCTGCCGATACTCGAACGGGCGACCGCCGATAGGATCAGTTTTACGAAACTCTTTTCCAGCTGCGCGTAGTCACCGTTGACCCACAGATCGGTGGGCGCATGGACGACCAGACTGATCCCCCCAGATTCCGGCCGTTGGCGAACCTGTTCCACCGCCGCCACCACGGCACGGCGAAGCTTGATGGGTCGCAGCTCGAGGCTGAACCGCCCTTCGTGCACCTGCGAGGTGTCGAGCATGTCGTTCACCAACTGCATTTGATGTTCGGTGGCGCACGCCAGGCCGCTCAAGGCGCGCTGAACGGCTGGGGGAGGAGGCGTTTGCCTTTCGCTGATCATGAGAACCTGCGTCCAGTTGCGAATCTCATGCAATGACGCTCGCAGTTCATCAGCGGCCAGGGCCAGAAGGCGGTCACGCACCTGTATGGCTTCCGCGGCGTTGTCCGTCTCGGCGATGGAACGCAGCGTGGTGTCGTCCCGCTGTCTTGCGACGACCAGCACGTGCCCGAGCGCCCCGCCGATACCCGGTACCGGTACGGCCTCGGCGGCGAAGGGCTGCAGGCTGCCTTCGTCGTCGAGCTCAAAATAACTGAGCACCGGTTGCATCTCCGCGATCGCGGCACCGACGCAGCTCAGCAAGGCCGCCATTGCACTCGGCCGCAAGCCGGCCTCGGCAAGATCATCGCCTTCCAGACGGCGGGCGCCGGCCCTGCAGATTCGGGCGACGCCCGGGCTCGCATAGCGGACCTTGAGATCGGTATCGACCCACAGCACGGCATCGCACGTCACCTGTGCGGCCAATGGCATCTTTACCGCCATGTCGGCGAGCCCGGCGCGCCCCTCCATCTCAGGAATTGAGAACGAAACTGAGCTTCATGACGACGCGATATTCGGCGATCTTGCCGTCGCGCAGCTCGAGCTTCTGACTCTCGATCCAGGCGCCTTCGATGTTTTCGAGCGTGTCGTTGGCGCGTTCTATACCACTGCGGATGGCATCATCGAAGCGCTTGTCGCTGGCGGAAATGATTTCGGATACTCGTGCGATGGCCATGGTGTCTCCTGGTGGGGGATTGGTGCCGAACTCGGCCCAAGTGCCGTGAGCAATCGTCGTTCCCGACTGTCGAGGCTCTGCGCCGCGCCCCCCCCAGGAGTGACCGCTGGCGCGGTGGCCCCGGCAAATGCGGACATCGCGGCTGTGCTGGGCAGGAGCAGGCGGCATGCCCGCACGTCAGTCGCCATGGACCGTTCCCGGGCACGTGGATTGCGGCACGCCCTCCCAGGTTCACAACGGGGCCGGATTCAAGGCCCGAATGACAGGAGGCTACATGTCGAATCTGAAAGCAAAGGTGGCTCTGGTCACCGGCGCCGGCAGCGGTATCGGCAAGGCGACGGCGCTGACGCTGGCCGCGGCCGGCTGTCGCGTCGGCGTGCTCAGTCACAATCTGCAGGAAGCGGAGCAGACCGTTGCCGGAATTGCCGCGGATGGCGGAGAAGCGATCAGCCTGCACGCGGAAGTGCGCGATGCGGATAGCGTCGGCGGCGCGATCGAGCAGCTCGTGGATCAGTACCAAGGCCTCGACATCGTCGTCGCCAACGCCGGCATCAACGGCGTCTGGGCGCCGGTCGACGAGCTGCAGCCTGAGGAATGGGACCTGACGGTGGACTCCGATCTGCGCGGAACCTTTCTGACCATGCGCTACGCGGTTCCTCATCTGAAGGCGGCCGGTGGCGGCGCCATCGTCGTCATGTCTTCGATCAACGGCACGCGCACTTTCCGCAACCCCGGCACGATCGCCTACGCCGCCTCCAAGGCCGGGCAGCTGGCGATGACCCAGGTGGCGGCGGTGGAGCTGGCCAAACACCGCATTCGCGTCAACGCGATCTGTCCGGGCAAGATCGACACCGAGATCGGCGACAACACCTGGCCACGTCATACCGAAGCCGCGGCCGAGCCGGTGGAATACCCGGCCGGCCAGATTCCATTGAGCGGCGGCGAGCCCGGTTCGGCAGACGATGTCGCGGAACTGGTGCTGTTCCTGGTCTCGGATCGCGCGAAGCACATCACCGGCACACCGGTGTGGATCGACGGCGCCCAATCGCTGGTGCTGTGAGCGGCGCGACCGCCTGCGGATTCACCTTGCGTTCGGAGCCCGCATGCTGAAATCGATCACTCTCAGAACGGAGGCCTAAGCATGAGCAAGATCAATGGCGTCTCGATTCCCGGTACTCTTGAACGCTCGCCGAAAAAGGCGCAGCGAACCTATGCCAAGGCAATGGCCAGCGCCGAGGAGCAGTATGGCAGCGGCCAGCGTGCCGGCCGCGTGGCCTATGCCGCGGTCAAGCACGAGTACGAGAAGGTCGGCGACCACTGGGAGAAGAAATCCGACAGTGGACCGTCGGATTCGCGTTCGCGTCAGGCCAGCGGTGCCAAGCGGCGTGGCCGCGGCACGACCCACGGCGGTGTCGATGTCGAGCACAACAGCAGGCAGGACCTGTACGCGCGAGCGAAATCCCTGGGTGTCGAGGGCCGCTCGACGATGAGCAAGCAGCAGCTGGCGGATGCAATCGCGCAGCGGCAGGGCTGAAATCCGCGCTGTCGGGGGTTATACATTCAAGGGCGCTTGAGTCAGGATAGCGGGCCGTCGCAAGACGCGCCGGCCCATTCCTTTCAATTGAAATCTCCAGGATGACCGATCGCAGCATGGCGTCGAGCGACTCTGGCGGACCGGTCGTGGCCATCGGTGTCAAGGCCGACGACATCGCCGCCCTGGCGGAGCTGTTGAATGCGTTTTCGGCGGCGCCTGGCGCGGCCCTGATCGAGCGGGGTGTGGGCCTGATCCTGGCCTTGCCGCTCGCGCCGGAGTCCCACGACGCACTGCTCGAGGTGCTCGGCCGCTCGCCATTACCGGTGGTGGCGGTCGATCGCAAGACGCCGGTCGAGCGGGGCAGGCTCTATCACGCGCCCCCCGGGGAAATGCTCAGGTTCGATGAAGACGGGCTCGACATCGTCGATGATGGCGGTGAGGCCCCGGTGGACCAGCTGTTCGGTCAGCTCGCGGCGGTTTGCCAGTCGCCCTTTGCCGGAATTGTGCTGCCCGGTCATGGCAGCGACGGTACGCTGGGAATACGCGCCATCCGTGATGCCGGTGGGGTCGCCGTGGCCCTGGCGGCAGGGCGGTATGACGGCACCATGCACACGGCTCTGGCGAACGAGCAGCTTGATCTGGTGTTGCCGGTCGCCGAGATACCGCGCCGTCTCGGCGAATACTTCGCCACCTTGCCCTCGGCCACGCAGATTCGCGATGCCAATGCCATCGATCCGAAGCTGCCGCTGTTCCTGCCGCAGATCTATGAGCTGTTGCGCAACCGCACCGGCCATGACCTTCAGGAGTACAAGGACCGAACGATCCTGCGACGTCTGCAGCGGCGCATGCATGTGCTCGACATCCACGAGGCCGAGGCCTTCGTCGCCCGCATCCGCAGCGATTCGCACGAGCTGGATCTGCTGTTCCAGGATCTGCTGATCGGCGTCACCCGTTTCTTCCGCGACGAAGAGGCATTCAAGCTGCTGGAGAAGCAGGTCATTCCACAATTGTTCGACGGGCTCGGTCCGAGCGAATCGGTGCGCGTCTGGGTGCCGGGCTGCTCAACCGGCGAGGAGGCCTATTCGATCGCGATCCTGCTGCGGGAGAATCTTCCGGACGCGATCGACCGATCTCGGCTGCAGGTGTTTGCCAGCGATATCGACGAGCGCGCGCTGACGACGGCGCGGCTGGGCCGCTATCCGGCCTCGATTGCCGCCGATGTTTCGCCGGAGCGTCTGCAACGTCACTTCGTCCGCGAAGATGGCACCTATCGAGTGTCGGTCGAGCTGCGCGAAATGTGTCTGTTCTCGGTGCATGATCTGCTGCGTGATGCGCCGTTCTCGAAGCTGGACCTCGTCAGCTGTCGCAATCTGCTGATCTATTTCTCGGCCAAGCTGCAGAATCGGGTGGTGCCGCTGTTCCACTATGCGCTGCGCGATTCCGGCTTTCTGTTCCTCGGCAGTTCGGAGAACATCCGTGTGCCGCGGCTGTTCGCCACCGTCGACAAACCCAGCCGGATCTTCCAGCGGCGTCATCTCAAGGAGGGGCGCCCGCCGGAGTTCCCGCTGAGTTCGGTGCGGTCCAGGCCTGAACGGATACGGGTTCGACAGACGCCGCGCCGCGTCGACCGTTCCATGTCCAGCGCTGTCGATGCCTTGCTGCTGGAGCGGCACGTGCCGGCCCACGTGGTGATCGACGGCGACGGCGACGTGCTCTATGCCAGCAACAAGACCGGGCGTTATCTCGAACTGCCGGCCGGCGTGCCGGACCACAATGTCTTCAGCATGGCCAAGGCCGGCTTGCGCGTGGATCTGCGTAGCGCCTTCAACCGTGCGATGGACAAGGCGGGAACGGCGCAGGTGCGTGTGGCCATCGGTCACGACGCAACCGACCAGAGCCGGCGCGTCGATTTGATCGTGGAGCCGCTGAACGGAACGGGAACCGGAACCAGCGACAAGCTGTATGTGATCCTGTTCCGTGACGTGGAAATCGACAGCGTGCCGCATGTCGGCGATCTGCTCGACCAAAGCGCCGCCGGCCATCATCGCGGCCTGCGGGAACTTGAAGCGGAACTGCGGGCCACACGCGAGCATCTGGCCTCGACCACCGAGGAACTCGAATCGTCCAACGAGGAGTTGCGCGTCGGCAATGAAGAGCTGTCTTCGGTCAACGAGGAACTGCAGTCCGCCAACGAGGAGCTCGAAACCTCGCGCGAGGAGCTGCAGTCCACCAACGAGGAGCTGATGACGGTCAACGCCGAGCTCAACATGCGGGTGGAGGAACTTGGCCGCGCCAACAACGATATCGCCAATCTGCTGGAAAGTACGCAGATCGCCACCGTGTTCCTGGACCGCCTGCTCAACGTGAAGAGCTTCACTCCGGCGGCCAAGCAGGTATTCCGCCTGGTGGAAAGTGACGTCGGAAGACCGATTTCCCACGTACGGATGCGCTTCGAGCCGGATACGGTTCAGGAGGACGCCGGCGCGGTGCTGCGGACCCTGCATCAGATCGAGCGCCGCGTCAGCAGCAACGACGGACGAAGCCGTTACGTCATGCGCCTGCTGCCGTACCGCACAACCGAGGACGCGATCGCCGGCGTGGTCGTCACCTTCATCGATGTCACCGAGATTGCGGCTGCCGAAGAGCGTGTTACCAGACTCGCCATGGATTTGCGCAACCGCATTGAAAGCCTGCAGACGATCCTGGACCTGGTGCCCGCCGGAATATTCATCAAGGAAGCGGTCGACAGCGACGAGGTCACCGTCAATCGCCACGGCCTGGGACTGATGGGTCTGCCCGCTGATCGCAATGGTCCGCGCCGTCTGCAGATCGATCTGCGGCTGGGACGGGGCGAACAGCCATTGCCCAAGGAGGAACAGCCGCTGTACCAGGCCGCCACCCACGGTCAGAGCGTCAGCTTCGAGGGCCTGCTGTTTCAGGACGGGGGCAAGGCAATCGATGTGATGATCTCGGCCTCGCCGCTGTTCGATAACGGCGGTGCGGTGCGCGGTGCGATCGCCGCTGTGGTTGATGTGTCTCAGCATCGGCTGGCCGAAGCGCGGCGCCAGATGCTGCTCGATGAACTGCAGCATCGCGTCAAGAACATCATCGCCACGATCGACGCGCTCGCCGCGCGAATGCTGCGGCGCGCGCCTTCCGTGGAATCCTTCCGCCAGGCCTTCAGCTCCAGGCTGGGGGCCATGGGCCGCGTGCACGATCTCTTGGTCGGCGAAAGCTGGGCCGGCGCCACCTTGAAGGATTTGATCGCCGTATCGCTCGAGCCGTTCATGAACGTCGATGGCGCGAACGTGTCCATGAACGGACCGGAACTGCTCATCAACCGTGCGCACTCCGCACCATTGGGCATGATTCTGCATGAGTTGGCGACCAATGCCGCCAAGTACGGACCGCTGTCGGTCGCGGATGGCTGCGTCGAAATCCGATGGTTCACGGAACTCAAGCGGGGGCGCCGCGAAGTCGTCATCACCTGGATCGAGTCGGATGGCCCGCCGATCGACAAACCGCACGAAGAAGGCTTCGGTACGCGCTTCGTCAAACGCAGCCTGAGCTACGAGTTGGACGGACAGGCCTCGCTCGATTTCCGGGCCGCCGGCCTGCAGTGCGAACTTCGCTTCCCACACCAGCCGGCCGACGATGTGCCGCCGCCTACCGATTTGGGATGACCATGATCGACAGCAAGGACGAACATCACGCGCCCCGGCGCATTCTCGTCGTCGAGGATCGATTGCTGATCGCCGAGGCGATCGCCGATATGCTCGAAGACGTGGGTCTGGCGGTCGTGGGGCCGGTCGCCAATCTCGAAGCGGCGATGGCACTGGCGCGTGACGAGCACATCGACGCGGCGCTGCTCGACGTGAACCTCAACGATATACAGACCTGTTTTCCGGTGGCGGAGCTGCTGAGCGAGCGCGGCGTTCCGATCGCGTTTCTCACCGGCTACGATTCCGACAACCTGTTTCCGGCGCCGTATCGCAGCGCGCCGCGGCTGGTCAAGCCGTTTCAGGCCGCAACGCTGCTCGAGGTGGTGCGCAAACTGCTCGCCGCCTGAGGCGATTCGGGACGGCGCCGCTTCAGGCCGAGCCGGCAAGGTCCGCGACCTGAAGCACCAGCTTGCCGCGCACATGCCGGGACTCCAGATGGGCGTGCGCGGCGGCGACATCCCGCAGCGGGAACACGGTGTCCAGCGTCACGCGGACTTCGCCCGCATCGAACATCCGGCCGATCCGGTACAGCTGCACGGCACTGGGCCGGGCCATGAAGCCGGCCACGCGAATGCCGTGCTTGTTCGCCTTGTCCTGTGACGGCTCCCCGAGCGTCGATACCAGTTTTCCACCGGGCCGGATCACCGCAAATGACCGATCGCGGGTCTCGCCGCCGATCAGGTCCAGTACCAGATCGAGGTCCCGCAGCTGTTGGTCAAATTCGTCATCCCGGTAGTCGATTGCGTGGCTGGCACCCAGATCGCGCAGGAAATCGAGGTCCGCGCCCGAGGAGGTGGTCATGACCTGGGCCCCCATCTGTTTCGCGAACTGCACGGCCAGATGCCCGACGCCGCCGCTGGCGCCATGGATCAGTACCCGCTGGTTCGGGCGCAGCTCGCCCCGTTCAAAGAGCCCCTGCCAGGCAGTCAGGGCCGCCAGAGGAACGGCGGCGGCCGAGACATGATCGAGTGAAGGCGGTTTGAGCACATGCTCGGACGGTTTGATCGTGACGTATTCCGCGTAGCCGCCGCGGTCCATATCCAGCATCGCATGGACGGTGTCGCCAACCCGGGTGCCCAAGACGCCGGGGCCACAGCGCACCACGGTGCCGGATACCTCGCGGCCCAATGCCAGGGGCAGCATCGACTCCTCCGCTCCCGGGTACCGGCCCGAACGCATTTTGACGTCGACCGGGTTGATTCCGGCGGCATGCACTTTGAGCAACAACTCATCGGCTTCGGGCTCGGGGACCGGCACTTCGTCAAGGCTGAGCACTTCGGTTCCGCCGAAGCTGTGAATGCGCACGAGCTGCATCGTGTCCATCTTGTCTCTCCGTCCGGTGAAGGCGGGTGCTGTCTCGGAAACCCGCAAACATCCATCCGTTTCAAGTGGCGCGCCCGGGCGTATCCCTGCTGTGGTGAGCCCCCATCCCGCAAATTGCCGGTTCGCGAGGCCGAGTCGTGCGTGATGCATTGCCCACCCGGCGGCTCCGGGCAGATGGCGGAGCAAGGCGACCGAGTCTCATGCATGCAGGGTTCAGCGACTGCTTGGCACAGTGACTTCCAGGGACGAGCCTGGGGTCCAGTTCCGACTTGTTTCCGTGACTCAAGGATGAGCACACAGCCAGCCTGAACCGGCATGCCGAGAGTAGCGACAGCCAGGCGGAGCACGAACGCCGCCGACGCGCCTTTACGTGTATCGAGCTCAGGGACCGTGCGAACTTCATGCACGAGATGCCGGCCAGCTGAAAACAGGCCCTAAGGCCGGGCAGGCCCGTATCGCGGGCCTTGGTATTGGATCTATCGATGAATACAGACCGAGTTATCGTCGTCGGCGCTTCGATCGGCGGCGTCCTGGCATTCAGGCAGCTGCTGTCGCCATTGCCGACCGACTTTGCGGCACCGATCCTGATCGTCCAGCACATCGACGGGCATCAAAGCGTGCTTCCGGATTTGCTGGGCAGAATGACGCGACTTCCGATCGCCTTTGCCCAGCATGGCCAACGGATCCAGGCCGGCCGCATTTACGTGGCGCCGCCGGATCGGCACCTGACTTTGGATCAGGATGAGCTGGTGCTCACGCAGGCCGCCAAGGAACATCACACGCGTCCGGCGATCGATCCCTTGTTTCGTTCGGCGGCCGCCAGCCGCGGACCGGACGTCATCGGTATCGTTCTCAGTGGCGGACTCAGTGACGGCGCTCAGGGCTTGCTCGCGATCAAGCGGGCAGGGGGTACGGCGGTGGTGCAGCATCCGGCCGATGCGGAGGCCGAGGGCATGCCGTTGAGTGCGCTTAACGCGGTGACTGTGGACCATTGTCTGCCGGCCGATGAAATCGGCGCCTGCCTGCAGGCTTTGGTCGCGGGACGGGAATGCCGGCGCAGGCCCTGAGACGGGTCGGGTTGACCGGCGGCAAGACCAATTTGCAGCGGACGTGCGCAGGTCGTACCGTGAGGGATGTGCCGCCGCGCCAGCGGGCGCGGCGGGAGCCGTCTGCTGGGAAACTGCCCAATGAAAGCCGCCCGCGCCGAGGTGTTCGACCGTCGATTTCCGTGGCGCGAACCTGGGTGAAATCCGACGAACCGATCTGGTGCGTTGCGATCGGCGCATCCGGCGCCGAAGGACTGAACGACCTTCGTGATCTTCTGGCAAAGCTGCCGGCCACGCTGCCCGCGGCGGTTCTGGTCGTATTGCATCGTTCGTGGACACGGCCCAGCCAGCTCCAGGCGGTGCTCGGCCGCGCCACCGCTTTGCCGGTCGTCATCGCCCACCAGGGCGAGCAGCTTTGTCAGGGCCGCATCTACATCGGCGAACCGGCGGACCACCTGCGCTTGGCTTCCGGCCGTTTCGGCGAAATCGTGGCTGATCCCGAGGCGCAATATCGCAACCGCACGATCGACCTGCTGTTCGGCTCGATCGCTGCACACGCCGGCCGGCACATGATCGGCGTCGTGCTGTCGGGCTCGCTCGATGATGGCGCGGTCGGCTTGGCGGCGATCAAAAGCGCCGGCGGGCAGACGATGGTCGTTACGCCGGCACAACGATCGCCCGACATGCCGCGTAACGCGATCAACTACGACGGACCCGTGAACTTCATCGGCAAGCCCGAGGAGATCGCGGCGGCGATCTGCGGAATCATCCTGGCGCCCGCCGTGCGTGCGTACTAGGGAAGCGCTGCACGACCTGTTTCTGCGCGGCGTCCTCACGCGCCCGGCCTTCGCTCGCGGCGCTCGTGCAGGGCCTGCTTACAGCGTCAGTTCGTGCGGGGCGGTGCCGTGTGTCTGTTCATGGCGTCGCTGACAATCGATGCAGCGCTCGGCGGCAGGCTTGGCGTCGAGTCGCTCGTCGCGGATGCGCATGCCGCAGGCGGAGCAGATCCCGTATTCACCGGTTTCCAGTCGGCCCAGCGCTGCGATCACGCCACGCAGTTCGCTCAGGTCGCGGCCGACTTCGGCCTGATCCAGTGTCTGCGACAAGTCGGCGACCGACGCGTCGCCGGGATCGGGCGCCTCGCTCGCCTGGGTCTGCCAGGATTCCTGCTTGTCCCGTTCTCGATTGATGTCGGATTCAAGCTCGTGCTGCCGCTGCCGCAAGCGCTCCCGGAAATGCCGCTGGCGCTCGGGGGAAAGATCGCTCATCGAAGTTCTCCAGGTGAGCCGTGCCGCCCGGACGCATGTCCGGACGGCCGCTTGGGACCGGAATCACGCCGCCGGATTGAGCAATACCTTGGTCCAGCCATCTTCGCGCCGGTCGAAGTGGGCGTAGGCGTCCGGCGCCTCGTCCAGCGAAAGATGGTGCGAGACGATGAATGAGGGCTTGGCGAGGCCGGCGTGAATCAACTCGCACTGCTGTCGGTTGTAGGCCTTGACGTTGGTCTGTCCGCTGCCCATCGACAGGCCCTTGTCGAAAAACGTGCCGAAGTCGAACGCGAGTTCGCCCTGCTGTGCCAATTCGTCGGGTGAATTCGGGTCCTGCGGAACGAACACACCAACGACGCCGATCCGGCCGGTCGCGCGCACCGACTGGACCAGATTGTTCATCGTCATGTTCGGTACTTCATGGCCGTGCTCGGGTTCGTGGCATTGCCAGCCGACGCATTCACACCCCTTGTCGGCGCCGCCCTTGGTCAGGTCCAGCACTCGTTCGACCGGATCGACCTTGGAGTCGTCGATGGCGATGGCGCCGATCGATTCGGCCAGCGCCAGCCGGTCGGGCTGGCGATCCACCACCATGACCTTGGCGGCACTCTTGAGCATGGCCGAATGCGCCGCCAGCAGGCCGACCGGACCGGCGCCGTAAATCACCACGGATTCGCCGGGTTGAAGCTGAGCGAGTTCGGTCGCATGCCAACCGGTCGGAAAGATGTCGGATAGCATCACATAATCGTCTTCCTTCTCCTTGGCATCTTCGGGGAGCACCAGACAGTTGAAGTCTCCATACGGAACTCGCAGCAGCTCGGCCTGACCGCCGCGGTAAGGTCCCATATTGGCGTAGCCGTACGCGGCCCCGGCCCGACCCGGGTTCATCGTCAGGCAGAACGCCGTCAGACCGCGTTCGCAGTTCTTGCAAAAGCCGCAGGAAATGTTGAACGGCAGACACACGACGTCTCCGGTCTTGACCCGGCTGACCGCCTTGCCGACGGCCACGACCTCGCCCAGGTTTTCATGGCCGAACACCTGTCCCGGCTCGATGTTCGTGCGCCCCTCGTACATGTGAAGATCCGAGCCGCAGATGTTGGTGGTCGTGAGTTTCACCAGCACGTCGCAGGGGTGTTCGATGCGCGGGTCCTCGACCGTCTCCACACTGACATCGCGCGGGCCGTTGTAGACAAGTCCTTTCATTGATGGCCTCCAGGGGTTTTCTCAGGGGATGACGCCCGGCCTGCCTGGCGGCAGGCTGCGGCGCCGACGAAGTCGTATCGATACTGAAGAAGCGCGTCTTGCATTCGCATGAATCGATCGCTTCAGCTTGCGATCGGCCGAGGCGGGAACGCGCATTGCCGATACCGGCGAATCCCCCCAAAGGAGTTATGCGATGAGCAAGATGAAGTCGGTGCGCATTCACGAGTTCGGCGGTCCCGAAGTGCTGTCCTTCGACGACATCGAACGGCCGCTCGCCGGTGATGACGACGTCGTCATCGAAGTTCATGCGGCGAGTGTCAATCCGGTCGATTTCAAGATCCGCAACGGTCGGTACCACGAGGTGGACCCAAGCATGCTTCCGTATGGGCTGGGGCGCGATGTTTCCGGAACGGTGGTGAGTGCCGGGCCGGCCGCTGAGGCGCTCAATGTCGGCGACGAGGTTTTCGCGATGCTGGGGCTGGAACGCGGCGGCTACAGCGAATATGCGCTGGTCAAGGCCAGCGAACTGGCGCCCAAGCCGCGGTCGGTCGGTCACACGCAGGCCGCAGCGCTGCCCCTGGCGGGACTGACGGCATGGCAAGGCCTGTTCGACCACGGTGACCTGCGTCCGACTCAACGCGTGTTGATTCACGGCGCCAGCGGCGGCGTCGGACACTTCGCGGTCCAGTTCGCCAAGGACGTGGGCGCGACGGTCTTTGCCACGGCCTCGGCTGAGGATCAGACGTTCGTAAAGGAACTCGGCGCTGCGACTGTTCTGGACTATCGCAGGCAGAAGTTCGAGCAGGAGCTTGGCGACATCGACTTGGTATTCGACCTGGTGGTGGCAAGACCCAGATGCGATCGTTCGATGTACTGCGAGAGGGAGGGGTGCTGGTTTCGACCCTCGATGAACCCTCGTCCGAGGCCGCCGAATGCAAGGGTGTTCGTGCACTGCGCTATACCGTGAAGCCTGACGGTGGCCAGCTCGCGCGGATTGGACGCATGGTCGACGCGGGTGCCGTACGCGTGCACGTCGCCGCCACGCATTCTCTCGACGATGCCGCGAATGCGCAGCGTCAGCTTGAGTCGACGCACATCAAAGGCAAACTGGTCCTGCAAGTGAATTGACACAAGCCAGGGCTCGCCGCGACGGACCTGGGACTCCTGCGATTTGCACGAGCACTGAGTCGCGATCCGGCAAAATCCCGTTCATTCATAGTTGCGGACGGTCCGCGGCCTGCATCAGCAATTCACTGACTTCGCCGTCGCTGACCGGCCCGTCGTTCAGATAGCCGGCGGAGCAGTTGGCCGCGATGCGGCTCAGGCAGACCACTTCGTCGGCCAGTGTCTGGATGCCTGCCAGCGCGACCGGATTCGCGAACGGAACGGTCAATATGAGACGTTCTGCCTGTCGCCGGGCCAGTGACATGAGCGCCGCCCGCGCCGTACATCCCGTGGCAAGACTGTCATCGACGACGATCAGGGTCCGGCCGCGCAGCGGCAGGGAGATGCCGGTGCCACGCCACAGTCCACGACAACGCTCCAGTGATTCGAGGTGCAGCTCGACCTGGTCGGCGATCCACTGCTGGCTGACACCCAAGCGTCTCACCTGCGTCTTGTCGATTTCGAATAGTGGATCGGCTCCGTCGGCCAGTGCGCCGATGGTCACGGTGCTGTCCGGCGCGGTGATGCGGCAGACCGGCAGGACGTCCAGGGGTGCGCCGCAGTACATCGCGATCTCGTAGGCGACGGGCACGCCGCCACGCGCAAGCCCGATCACCACCGGCGAGTCGATCGCCAGCGATTCCAAACCCTCGGCAAGAAGCTTCCCGGCAGAGCGCCGGTCCGCCAATGGCGTCGGCACTTCCAGTGCGTGCACAGGCATGTTGTGAATGGCTCCGTTGATATGACCCCGAATCCGGTCGGGGGAGCAATCGGCGGGCCCGAGCCCGGATGATGCTTTTCTGCGCCTCTCAGCCCGTCTGGTACTGCTTGCGCTTGCGATAGAGCGTCGAGCTGTCGATGCCGAGCAGGCGTGCGGCGATCTCGAACGATGGTGCCGTGCCGATCACCGCCTCGATGTGCGCACGCTCGAGTTCGTCGAGCCGTACCGGATCGCCCACATTCGGCACCGAACCGGACGGTGGCGAAAACCGCGAAAACGGCAGATCCTCCGGCCGCAGCTCTTCCGCTTCCCCGACGATGACGGCGCGTTCCACCGCGTTGTGCAGCTCGCGCAGATTCCCCGGCCAGTCATGCTGTTTGAGCAGCGTCACGGCCTCGTCGGAAAAGCGGCGAGCCGGACGCCCGTAGCGGCTGGACAGCTCCAGGATGATGCGCTGCCCAATCTGAACAATATCCTCTCGCCGCTCCCGCAACGGCGGCAGGCGAACATTGATCACATTGATTCGGTAATAGAGATCCTCGCGAAACTCGCCTTGGGCGACCATCGCCGCCAGATCCCGGTTGGTGGCACCGATCACACGCACGTCGGCACGGCGCGTATGAGGATCGCCGACACGCTCGTACTCCTGATCCTGCAGGAAGCGCAACAGCTTCGGCTGCAGCGACAACGGCAGGTCACCGATCTCATCGAGAAACAAGGTGCCGCCTTCTGCGATCTGCACGCGGCCCTGGCGATTCTCGGTGGCACCGGTGAAGGCGCCACGGACATGGCCGAACAGTTCGCTCGCCAATAATTCGGGCGACAGGGAAGGGCAGCTGATCGTCGCGAAATTGCGGTGCCGGCGCGGGCTCCATTCATGGATGGCCCGGGCCAGCACGGTCTTGCCGGTTCCGCTTTCGCCCAGGATCAACACGGTCGCATCGACGTCCGCGACCTTGTGCGCCAAGGCATAGGCCGACGAAACGGCGCGACTGTGGGTGGTGAGGTCGGGCGGCGAGGTGCCGACGTCGCTTTCCAACTGCTCCAGCCGCAATGCGACCCGGCGCGACTCGAGCTGCCGTGAAACGGCGTAGGCGAGTTGATCCGGCGAGCAGGGCTTGAGCAGGTAGTCCGATGCGCCGGATCGCACCGCCTTGAGCGCCACGGAGACATCATTGGTGGCCGTGACCATGATCACCCGCATCCACGGCGCCCACTCGCGCAGTTTCGGCAAGAGTTCGAAGCCGGAACTATCTCCAAGGTCGAGATCGAGCAGGCACACATCGTAGACCGTGCGGGCGAGGGCGTGTTCGGCCTCCGTGACCGTCTGCGTGGTATCGACCAGCAGCTTCTCAGCTTCAATGACGCGCCGATATTGCCGCAGCGTCGGGGTATCGTCGTCGATGATGAGGACACGGCCCTCAAACTCCGATTGATTCTTTCGAGCACTGGAACTCATGGATTGCGGGTTCTGTTGATGTCCGCGCCGCGCTCCGGGGCGCAGGGCAAATCGAAAATGTAGGTGGTGCCGTTGTCGTGATTCGGCTCGAACCACAAGTGGCCGCCCAATTGCGCCACGCGTTCGCGGGCGGCGACGAGCTCGAACCCGGCGAGCGTGCTGTTGCCGGCATTCGGCGCAAATCGCGCATAGCGCCGGAACAGACGGCGCTCCTCGGCCGGCGTCAATCCGGGACCACAGTCCAGCACCGCGCATCGAGCGGTTCCGGCGCTGGTCAGTGCCAATCGGACGGCAATTTCGCAACCGGGATGCGACACCTTGATGGCATGCCCGATCAGCAAGCGGAACACCTCACTGATGCGACTGCGGTCGGTCTTGACCGTCACATCACCGCTCGTGCTCAGACGAAGTTCCTTGCGACGAGCACGTTCTGCAAGCTCCGTGAGCAGCGGCTCGACGACTGCTGAAAGCTGCAGCTGCTCGAGAGCGCCGTCGTCGACGGCATCGATCGCCGCTCTTCGGCGTGCCAGGAACTGGCCAATGGTTCGCAGCGCTTCGCGCACGGCGGCGTCGGATTCGTTGATCAGTTCGTGGCTCTGGGCAGGGTCGTCCAGTTTTCTGCGCAGCCAGTCGTTGGCGAACAGGACATTGGTCAGGGGATTCTTGAGGTCATGAATCAGGATGTTCGTGATTTCGTCTCGCTCCTGCGACATCGCCGCAAGCCGGTCCCGGGCTTGCTTGAGCTCAAGGTGGGTTCGAACCCGCGCCAGCAGTTCGCCGATCACGAACGGTTTGGTCACGTAGTCCACCGCGCCGCATTCGTAGGCGCGCAGCAGCAGCCCTCGATCATGCGCGGCAGTGACAAAAATGATGGGCACACTGGCCAATTCGGCGATGCTGCGCAGACGGCGGCAGGTTTCGATTCCGTCCATATCCGGAAGAAACATGTCGAGCAGAATCAGTGCCGGACGGACCGTGCCCGCAACCGAAATCGCGTGATCGCCACGCACAGCCGTGCTCACTTGATAGCCGTTGCGGCTCAGCACCCGCGAGAGAATCGTCCGGCTTTCGGCCTGATCGTCCACCACGAGAATCATCAAAGGATCGCGCGTCAACGCTTTCATGATCTTACGTGATTACCGACGTGTCTTCGGGCGTTCGCCCAAAGACCCCACCTTCTGGAACGCCTCCGACATGGCAACATTCTTAGTCACTAGGCGGACTATGCGCTGTACTTGCTGAACGTTCAGTTTCTTGCCGCCGGATTTCGCTGAGCGTCGGCTCGGTCGGCAAACGCTGCGACGCTTTCGGTGGCCGATCAGTATCTTCGAGATATCATGAAGTTAGCAGGCATTCGAACTGGCTACCCTCGACGGCTTTGAAGTTCTCCGGAGTGCCGCAGCGCGCAATGGCGTCTAACTGCACAAGAGCCGATTACTTCTTGCGGTAGGTAGCGTCTACTTCTTGCCGTAGGTAGCGTCGTGATCCGGCGGGGTTGACAGAAATCGGATGAAATCGCCGTCGCGATATGCGACCGCCCGCCGCGCCTGGGTAATGCGTAGGCTGTAGAGCGCGGTGATGCCTACGGGCGGCGCAACGCTGGTAATCTTCTCCCAACGCAGCTCCTTGTCTCGATAGACTTGGTTCCACGTGAGCTGGCGCAATTTACCGAGCATGTCCAGTGCCGCGTGGCGCTCCGCTTTCTGCAATCCGAAAAGGCCGCGTTGGAACACGGGACTGTTCAAATCCAAGCGAACCGTGGCGTCGCGGTCAGCGGCTGTCATCGCGCAGGTGCTGGAGCAGCGTTTCGCCGCCGGCGTCACTGGCTGGATGAGACTGCGCCCAGGCCAGCGCCTCACGCAGGCTCTCAGCGGCTTGCGGGTAGTGCAGCCAGCGCTCGTTGTCAGGAACGACCGTCGCGGTGCGTACCAACCAGACACCGGGGCTCTGTTCTTCGAGTAGCACTTGCCGCCCGGCGTACTGCTTGCCGAGGGAAATCGTGCCGTTGGCTCCGACAATTTTTACAGTGGGCTGGCTTGTGAGAGCTGGCATCGTCGCCTCCATAAGTGGAATGCACTATAGCACTAGCGCACTATGGCACTAATGCCACAATCCCGGCAGGTTATCACTAGGGATGGTGAAAATCCTGCGGCGGAACTGGCGCGCATCGGCGCAGGCCGCTTAATGTCCGCGCCCGACATAGGTGCGGACATTAGCTCGATACCGCAGCCGTTGGGCCGGAGCGGACAACCAAGAAACGGCTAATGGAGCGCTTGGTTGAGGAGAAGAATGGACGGGCGGCGGATGCCAGTTTGGCAAAACGGGCGGTCAGTCGTCTCGAACGTGAACTGGACGGGGCACGACTCAAAGTTGATCAGCAAGCCAACGCTTTGGCGACTCAAGAAGCAATAAAGCTGGAAGTCGAGCGTCTGCGCGACGCCGCTCTCGCGGAGCGGGTTGGCGGAGAGGTGACTAAGTAGAGAGATTCAACTCATGCTCGATGAACTTGTCACGATTATCGGTAAGTGCTTGTATTTGTTTAGCAACTTTGGGTGCAGTCGTCCGGCAATAGCGTCATTCGATCAATTTGACGCGATTAGGAATGCGCAGACATCAGTTTCTTGCTGCCGAATTTCGCTTAGCGTCGTCAGCGGCGCCTGACACTTTACATAATATCTATTATGCGCAATTCTTCATGGAGCCCGTGACCTGGCGCCAGCGTAAGTGCGTGAGCTTGAATCAAAGCGTCTCGCTGTGAGCGAACTTCACTCCGGCCTCCCGCATGCGGCGGATTGCGGTGGCCAGTGAGCCTTCCAGGTCGATGGCGCGACATGCGTCTTCGATTAGCGTGACCTCATAACCCAGGCGCGCTGCGTCAAGAGCGGAATCGCCGACGCAGTAGTCGGTGGCCAGCCCGGTCAGGACGATCGAATCGACGCCGCGCTCGTGCAGGTACCCGTGCAGGCCGGTGGACGTCCGGCGATCGTTCTCGAAGAACGCGGAATACGAATCGATGTGCGGACGAAAGCCCTTGCGCACGATCATTTGCGCTTTGTCGATATCGAGGTCTTCGTGAAAGTCGGCGCCGTCCGTGTCCTGCACGCAGTGCATCGGCCACAGCACCTGGGTGCCGTATGGCATGTCTATGGTGGAAAATGGTTCGCAATCTCCATGATTGACTGCGAATGACTGGTGATCGTGTGGGTGCCAGTCCTGGGTGAACACGCAGACGTCGAAGGCTGGCAGCAGTCGATTGATGACGGGCACCACGAGGTCGCCGTCGTTCACGGCCAAGGCGCCGCCGGGACAGAAATCGTTCTGTACGTCGATGACCAGGATCGCGGTCTTGTTCGCCAGATTCATGTGCAGCCTCCAGAACAAGCGATGTACCAAGCCTCATGGTAGCGAGCCGCATCCGCGCTTGGAAACGCAGCAATTACCAACTATTTGCCGGGTGTATCTGCCGCCAGCCCGTTCGCGATGAATTGCCGAGTGGACCTCAGGATTTCACCGGAGAGCGCCTCGCTGTCCACGGCACGTGCCAGCACCACGGCGCCGACCAACGCCGCCAGCAAGCCCATCGCCTGCTGGCGCGACTCGCCAGCACTTTCATCTTCATCGGCAGCCGCTATGGCGGCGCTGAGCATCTCAACATGGTCTTCGATCCGAAGCGTGGCGGCGGCGCGGCCCTGTTCCGACTGCCTGCCCAGTTCCCCACCCAGTGACGCGAATAGGCAGCCTTGTGCCGGTGACCGTACATGCAAGGGCGACAGGTAGGACTTGATGAAACGCTGCAGCGCTGTCGGATCATGGTGTTCCTCAAGCGACTGGTGCAGACATTCGCCAGCTTCGCTGCGCGCGGCGGTGATCGCTTCCGCGATCAACTCGTCCTTCGAGGCAAAGTGTGCATAGAACCCGCCGTGCGTAAGGCCGGCCGCACGCATAAGGTCGGCTACGCCAATGCCGTTGAGGCCGTGTTGGCGAAATTCCCGGGCCGCGGTGCTGACGATGCGTTGGTGCGTCTGTCGCTTCTTTTCCGGAGAAACCGGCATGTCCTTCTCCAACTCGGTGACGGAAAAATATTACACTCGTAATCTTAAGGTGGACAGCGGCCCCATCCGGAACGATTCCTGCCTGCGACAGAAGCGTTCATACCTTTGCAGCGCCCCTGCCCCACAGTTGCATCGCTGCCAATCAGTCCGGAAACCCGAATGTCAGACTTGGATTCAATGGTGCTGAAACGTCTGGAACGCATCCGCGGAATGCCGCAATCGCAAAGGCGAAGGGCGTTGCTGAAGACGATATTCGCAGCGGCGCTTGCACCTTGGAATCTGCCCAGCGCCGGCGCCGCGAGTCGCGAGGTGTTGTTTACCGACTATCCCTTCAAGTTGGGCGTGGCCTCCGGATTCCCCTCGGAATCCGGCATGACCTTGTGGACGCGGCTGTGCCCGGACCCGATGAATGACGGCGGCATGGGCGTGATGCAGGTGCCGATGGACTGGGAAGTGGCCAGCGACGAGGCCTTCTCGAACGTGGTGCAACGCGGCACCTGGTACGCGATGGCCGGGCTCGGCCACAGTGCCCATGTTCCAGTTACCGGGCTCGAACCGGATCGTTGGTATTTCTACCGTTTCATCGCCGGCGGGGAGACCAGCCCGGTGGGCCGCACGCGCACCCTGCCCTCACCGGGCGCGGCGATGTCGCAACTGCGCTTCGGGCTTGCCTCCTGCCAACACTTCGAGATGGGTTACTTCTCGGCCTACCGGCACATGCAGGCCGATGCCCCCGACCTGGTGCTGTTCGTGGGTGATTACATCTACGAATACAACGCCGCCGCTGGGCGGGTTCGGCGGCACGCGCACGCCGAGCCCTACAGTCTGGCGGAATACCGTGCACGCTACGCCCAGTACGGCGTGGACTCCGACCTGCAGACGATGCGCCAGTCCGCCCCCTGGGCGATGACCGTGGACGACCACGAAGTCATGAACGATTGGGCCGATGATGTAGGCGAAGGCTTGGACCCCAGCTTTGTGGCGCGTCGCGCCGCCGGCTTGCAGGCCTACTTCGAAAACATGCCGTTGCCGATGTCCGCGCTGCTCAAGAACGGACGTCTTGCACTCAATCGCAGTTTGCAGGCCGGCTCGCTCGCCGGCTTTCACATCCTGGACGATCGCCAGTATCGATCGCCGATCGCCTGCTCACGTCCGGGCATGGGCGGCAGTGTGTTCGCCGCCAAGGATCAGGACTGCCCGGAACGGCTCGACGCGAAGCGCACGATGCTGGGTGCGGTCCAGGAGGACTGGCTGGACCGCCAGCTGGCGCAGAGTCGGACGCGCTGGAATTTCGTGGTGCAGCAGACGTTGCTGTCTCCCCTGCCCTCGCCGGGTACGGACGGCCCTGTCTGGTCCACGGACGGCTGGGACGGCTACCCGGCCGCGCGCGAACGCCTGCTGAAAACCCTGCAGAAGCGCAGGCCGGACAATCCGGTGATTCTGGGTGGCGACATCCACGCCACGGTCGCCTCGGACGTCAAAGCCGACTTCAGCAATCCGGACTCGCGGATCATCGCCAGTGAGTTCGCTGGCACCTCGCTGACCTCACCGGGCATGCCGGCGTCGGTGTTCAATCCCAAACTAGAAGCCAACCCGCATGTGCACTACGGCGATTGCGAACGCCGTGGCTATCTGCTGTTCGACCTCAAACCCGACGGTCTCGACGTGGCCGTGCGCAATACCAGCACGATCGCCAAGCGCGACAGCGACTGTCTCACCGCAGCACGCTTTCATGTGGAGGCCAACGCGCCGGGAATCCGGCGCGCCTGAGCAGACCGATGTGATTCGCCCGCGAGCGCTCAGCGCTCGACCGGCGGATGCTCGCTGCTTTCGCCGGATCTGGCCTCGGATCGAATCTTGCCGGGACCCACCCCTTCGATGCGCTTGAACAGCTTGCGAAATGCGGCTTCGCTCTTGTAGCCCATACGCTCGGCGATGGCGGCCACGGACAGTCGGCGCTCACGCAGCAGCTGTTTGGCCTGGGTCACGCGCCAGGCCGTCAGGTAGGCAATCGGCGGCATCTGCATCACTTCGGTGAAATGCTGCGCGAAGGCGGAGCGGGACATGCCGGCGAGCTGCGCCAGTCCGTCCAGCGTCCAGGACTCTCCGGGGCGGCGATGAATCGCATCCAGCGCACGCGCCAGATGACGATCCGCCAGGGCCGCGAAGATTCCACGTGGATCGCTCGCGCCATGCGCGTATTCGCAGACCGCCAGCGTGAACAGACTGTCCGCCAGCTTATTCATGACAATGCGCTGGCCCAGGCGCGGATCGCGCGCGAACTGGCCGAGCACTTCCGACAGTTTGCGGAACGATTCGCCGCCGTCGTGCGCATTCACGATCAGGCATTCGGGCAAGGCGTTGAGCACCGGATTGCGGCTGCCGTTGATGAATTCGAGCTCACCGCAGAGCATGGAGGTATAGCTATCCGCCTTGTTGGCGTTACCGGGCGCGGCGGCCAGACGGTGGCGTGTACCGTGCGGGAATATCGCCAGATCACCGCCGCGCAGCAGGTGCGGATGCGACAGCATCGGGCCGGTCACCTCGCACTCCCCGGCACCGATCAGATGAAACTGTCCGCGCTGGGTCTGCCGCTCGTCGTCGTACCAGGAGCCGCAATAAATCGTTTCCGAGACGATCTCCACGCGCAGCTGATAGCCGTTGAGCACGGTTTCCAGAATGTCCTCGATGGGCTCGCTGCGGATCTCCTTGATCCGCATCTCGGGGGCGTTCACGGCCCCAGGCCCGCGCCCAGCACCGCGCCGGTATCGGCCTGCAGCAGGACCGCGAGGCCGCGCCCGGTTTCGTCCAGCTGCAAACTGATGGACTGACTCAAGGGTTCACCGTTCCAATCGCCCAGATGCCGCATGCTGCGAACCACATTGTAGTAGCGGATGCGACGACCGCGGTTTTCTCCGCGACCGATATCGGTGGCGACTTCGGGTTCGAAGCTCATCAGCCACAGCCCCGCCGAGGCACCGCGCAGCCCATCCGGCGCCTCATCGACCGTGAGCAGCAGGCCGTCGGCAGTGGATTGCAGGCGTGTCGGCACCATCGCATCCTCGCGGTCGGCGCGCTTCATCGCGGCGCGTGTTTCGCGCTTTCGCGAAGCCACGGCGCTGTAACGGCCATCGACGATCAGCTGTGGCGTGAACACACCCACGCCGAGCCTTGCCGCGTAGTCGCGCTGGCGCTGCGTGAATTCGGGTGTGGACTGCTGGTCGACCCAGCCCAGGTTGTTCCAGTAGTCGACGTGATACGACAGCGCGATCACACCGTCCTCGTTCCGAATCTCACCCAGCCAGGCGTCGGCCGGCGGGCAGGACGAACAGCTTTCGGAGGTGAACAATTCCACCACCACTGGCGTGTCGCGCGCCGATAACGGTGCGCTCAAAGCGCTCAGCAAGATCATCAGCATCGCTGCCGTGCCGATTCGGCCTGCGCGAATCGGCACGGGACCGTTCGGATATCGCATTGCTCCTCCAAGTCCGACGTGGCCGATCGGACGTTGATTCAGAATTCCATCTTGGCGCAAACCGGTCGAGGCCGCTCTATCCAGCCGACCGGCATTCATGTCCGAAAGCCCGGGCCGGGCTCAGGATGCGTCGTTCAGGGTCCAGTCGTAGTCGCCGAACTCGAGCGTGAATTCGTCGGCCTTCAGGCCTCGCTGCGACGCTGCATCCTCGGCCAATACTTCTGCGTGTTGCCCCAGCCAGGCTTCCAGGCTACCCGCCGCGTGCTCGAAGTCTTCCCGATACCACTTGAAGATCGGCGAAACGCTCAGTACGCCTCTTTCCGCATCAAAGCGGTTACGTGCGTGATCGCCGAGAAAGCGATCGCGGGCATCGTCAAGCTGGGCTTCGAGCCGGTCTCCGCGATACGGTTCGGGGCGCAGCGCCGGACAGCCCAGCGAGGCGCAGTTCACCGCGAAGTGAATGCGCGCGTCCGAGTAGTTTGCCCGCAGCCGCTCATGCTCGATCCAGTCCAGACTTCGTGTCCCGCCGAGCAGCGGTACAAACGACTTTTTCCAGGGCGAGCTGAACAGACCGCCGAGATCGCGGATCGATTCCAAGTCCGGATAGCGGCTGAGGATCAGCTCGACCGTGAAAGCGTTATAGGCATTAATCAGGAATGCTTTCCGATCGGCTTGCGACCACGCCGAAAACTGCGATTCGCTGACCGATGACAGTGCGTCCAGAACCGCTTTCAACGAGGCGCGGTCTGCGGCCAAGGTCTGGTAATCCACGGTGCTGGCGTGCCCCTCATCGGTCCAATGCACGTGGGCGCCCAGCAGCGCGGCGTAGTTCCGGTATTGCTGGTCGAATTCCGCGAAGGCCGGCGTTGTCAGCGGGAACAGAACCAGGAGCGACAGCATCAGTCGCTGTCCGTGCATGATCTTCATGCGTCCATTGTGACGCTGGCGCCGCAAGGAAGATGGCACTGTCGAAGTCCGGCGCCGAATCCCGGAATCAGTAGAACCAGCGGCTGAAGCGACGAAACTGCTCGTCCTTGCCGTCATCGGCCCAGGACAGGGTCGAATTGACCAGCACTGCCAGCAAAGTGCCGCTGATGATCAGCACCGACCAGCCGCCGCCGATTCCGGCGAGTATTGATGCCACCGCGAACAGTACGAGCAAGGCGTTGATGCATGCGGTCATGCACAGGTGGACACGATGTCGACGGGGTTCGACAGGCGCTTCGACATCGGTTTCGGCCTTGTGTCGCATCATCTCCTCCAGCGGTTCGACTCTTCGGCCGAATCCTGTATCCGAGAACGATGGTATGCCAAGCCTTTCGCGGTTTGGCAAGGCTGTGCCTCACCGCCGACAGAACCTTAGCGCGGCCCTGATGACCCTGCGCGCGCCTGCCTGCGCCAGTGCAGCAACACCAGAATGCCGCCGACCAAGCCGCCGAGGTGGGCGAAATGGGCGACGCCGGACATCGTGCCCTGAATCCCGGAATACAGCTCGAAAGCCGCATAGATCGAGACGAAGACCGGCGCCGGCAAGGGCATGGGAAACAGCAGGAAAATCAGCTTGCGCTTGGGGAACAGCATCGCGAACGCCGCCAGCAGGCCGAACAGGCCGCCGGAGGCGCCCACCGTAGGCACCGCATCGCCGGCCGCGCTGGTCACCACCAATTGCGCGAAGCTGGCGGTCAGCACGCTGGCCGCATAGAGCCAGGCAAAGCGGACGGAACCGACGGCCTGCTCCACATCGCGGCCGAACATCCACAGACCGAACATGTTCGCGGCCAGATGCAGGGTGCTGCCGTGCAGGAAGGCGCTGCTGACGATCTGCCAGGGCTCGAAACCGGCGCCCAGCGGCCACAGCGCGAAAGTCCGCATCAGGCCGTCGCGGACCTGGGTCTGCAAGCCGAAAATGAGGATGTTGCTGATCAGCAGCGCATAGGTGAGCGGAGAACTTCTCATCGGTGATCGAAATGCGGCGTCGGTAAACAGGGACGGGGTGCGCAGTCTAACCGCTCGCTCCGGACTGCCGGCTGCCCCTACGCTGAAGGGCGCACCTCGCGCGGCATGCCCAGACCGCGCTCGGCGATCAGGTTCAACTGGATCTCGTTGGTGCCGGCATAGATGGTGTCGGCGCGCGAGAAGAAGAACAGCTGCTGCAAGGGCCGGATCGCCGGATCGTCCGACACCACGTCGGCCAGCGGCCCCAGCACGTCGGCGGCGAGCTTGCCCAGGTCGCGGTGCCAGTTGGACCAGTAGTATTTGTAGATCAGGGCCTCGCGCGGGAGCTTCAGATCATCCCCGCCGGCCAGCATGCGCAAGGCGTTGTAGCGCATCACGCGCAGGCCGCCCCAGGCGGCGGCGATCCGCTGGCGGACGATCGGGTCGTGCGAGCGTCCGCTGGCCCGGGCCGCCTGGATCACCAGATCCAGTTCGTGCGCGAAATGCATCTGCTGCCCCAGCGTCGATACACCGCGTTCGGCTTCGAGCAGCCCCATCGCCACAGCCCAACCTTCGCCGGGCTGGCCGATCAGATGCCCGGCCTGCGCCAACGCACCGTCGAAGAACACCTCGTTGAACTCGGCGCTGCCGGACAGTTGCCGGATCCCTCTGATTTCGATGCCGGGCTGATCCAGCGGCAGCAACAGAAAGCTCAGCCCGTATCGGCCCCTGCTGCCCGGCTCGCTGCGCGCGAGCACGAATATCCAATCGGATTGATGCGCCAGCGAAGTCCAGATCTTCTGACCCCGCACGCGCCAGTTGCCGTCGTCGTCCTGCCAGCAACGCGTCTGCACGTTGGCCAGATCGGAGCCAGCGGACGGCTCGGAGTAACCCTGCGCCCAGAACTCGCGACCGGACAGGATGCCGGGCAGAAAGCGCTCCTTCTGCCCGGGGCTGCCGAAGCGGATCAGGGTCGGTCCGATCAGTCCTTCGCCGATATGTCCCAGCCGCCCCGGCCCGCCGGCGCGTGCATATTCCTCGTGAAAGATCACCTGCTGTTCGATCGACAGTCCGCGTCCTCCGGTCGATTGCGGCCAGCCGACGCAGGTCCAGCCGCCGGCCGCCAGTTCGCGCTCCCAGGCCTTGCGCAGCTCGGGAAAGGCTTCCTCGTCACCCGGACCGCCGCGAAAGCGCAGGGCCTCGAAATCGCCGCACAGGTGCTGGTGCATCCATGCGGCCACTTCGGCGCGGAAGGCCTCGTCGGGACTCCCGCGCGATGCCGGCCTGTCGTGGGCCGCCCCCTCGCCCGCGACCGCAGGCGGACTGTCCTCCAGCAGGGTGTTCGCAAGGGCCTCGCGCAGGGCTTCGGTGGTACCGAACCAGTGCGTGCTCGCCTGGGCGCGCTTGAAGTGGAGCTGCGGGTCGTATTCCCAGGTGAAGCCGACGCCACCGTGCAACTGAATCGCTTCCTGAGCACAGAAGAACGCGGTCTCGGACGCCAGGGCCCGCGCCATCGAACATTCGTTCATCAGCTCGTGCAGCGGCGGCTGGCCTTCCAAGACCTTGGCCGCGCCGAACACCGCAGAACGCAGCGCCTCCACGCGCACCATCATTTCGGCACAGCGATGCTTGACCGCCTGAAACGAGGCGATCGTGCGGCCGAACTGCTTGCGCTCCATCACATGGGCCAGCGTCAGATCGAGGCAGCGCTGCGCGCCGCCGAGTAGCTCGGCGGCCAAATACAGGCGTGCTCGCGCCGAAGCCAGCCGGAATCCGGCCTGGCTGCGGGCCGGATCATCCAGCCGGTCGTGCTGTGACACGAGCACGTTTCTCAGCTCCACATCGGCGAATCGCCGCGTGCGGTCCCAGGTATCGAGCGGCGTCACCGCCAGACCAGGCGTTTCAACCCGGACCGCAAACAGCCCCGGACGGTCCTCGCCATCGGCCAGGGCAAGGACCAGCAGGCAATCGGCACTGGCGCCATCGACCACGCGCGCGAGCTGGCCATTGAGCATCCATTGATCGCCGGCCCGGCAGGCGGATACGGCGTGGCCGGTGGCGCCCCACTCCAGCGTCGGCACCGGCACCGCCAGGCGGCGTACACCCCCGGCCACGTCGGGCAGAACGCGCTGCCGGGCCTCGCTGGTGGCGACGGCGTCGATCAGGTTGGCGCCGAGGCATACCGTGGCGAAGTACGGCGAACACAGCAGATGACGTCCCATCGCTTCCAGCGTCAGCACCATTTCCACCGGGCCCAGACCGAGCCCGCCGTCGACTTCGGCGACCGGCAGAGCGCACCAGCCCAGTTCGGCACCGATGCGTTCCCACAGCGCTGAATCGAAACCGGTTTCACTCTCGCCGGCGCGGCGAATCGCGTGCGAATCCGAACGCTCGGCGAGGAAGCCCTCGGCCACATCGCGGATCATCAGCTGATCCTCGCTCAGCGCGAACGACATGCGGATCAGGTTCCGTAGACCTTTTGCGGCGGGACCGCCTCGTCGATCAAGGCGTCGACCACCTCGCTCAGTTCGGCGGGGTTCCAGCGCGCGCCCTTGTCACGCGACGGTCCGCTGCGCCAGCCGTCCGCCACCGACAGCTTGCCGCCCTCGACCTCGAACACGCGTCCGCTCACATGGGCCGACAAGGGGCTGCACAGCCACACCACCAGCGGCGACACGTTCTCGGGCGCGTAGTAGTCAAAGCCGGCATCGGGCTTTTTCATCTGATCGGCGAACACGGTTTCGGTCATGCCGGTGCGCGCCGCCGGCGCGAAGGCATTGGCGGTGATGCCGTAACGCCCCAGCTCGGCCGCCTGCACCAGCGTCAGCGAGGCGATGCCGCCCTTGGCGGCGACGTAGTTGCTCTGCCCGACCGAGCCCTGAAGGCCGGCGCCCGAACTGGTGTTGACGATACGCGCATCGAGCTTGTTGCCGGCCTTGGCGGCGTCGCGCCAACGCTGAACCAGTGTGCTGGTGATGCAGAAATGGCCCTTGAGGTGCACCTTGATCACGGCATCCCAGTCGGCTTCGCTGAGACTGGCGAACATGCGGTCACGCACGATGCCGGCGTTGTTGACCACGCCGTGCACCTCGCCGAAGGCCGAGACCGCCGATGCGACGATGTCGCGCGCGCCGTCCATCGAGGTGATGTCGTCATGATTGGCGATGGCCTGGCCGCCCGCCTCCTGTATCTCGTCGGCGACCGCCTGCGCCGCCTCGGTCTTGATGTCGTTGACCAGCACCGCCGCGCCCTCGGCCGCCAGCGCCAGTGCGTGCGCACGCCCCAGGCCGGCGCCGGCACCGGTGACGATGATGGTCCGCTTGTCGCAAATACCCATGTCCCTGACTACTCCACGCTGTACACAGACCCCACTGCGGAGGCGCTCAAAGCCGTTCGATGATCGTCACGTTGGCCACGCCGCCGCCCTCGCACATGGTCTGCAGGCCATAGCGGCCACCGCTGCGTTCCAGTTCGTTGAGCAGCGTTGCCATCAGCTTGGCGCCGGTGGCGCCCAGCGGGTGACCGAGCGCGATCGCGCCACCATTGACGTTGGTCCGCTCGTGCGGATAGTCGATCTCCTTGAGCCAGGCCAGCACCACCGGCGCGAAGGCCTCGTTGATCTCGACCCGGTCGATATCGGCCATGCGCATGCCGGCCTTCTTCAGCGCGTGACGCGTGGCCGGAATCGGGGCCGTCAGCATCATGATCGGATCGTCGCCGAGCACGCTCATGTGATGGACGCGGGCGCGCGGCGTCAGTCCATAGCGCTTCAGCGCGGTCTCGGACACCACCAGCAGCGCCGAGGCGCCGTCACAGGTCTGACTGGAGACCGCCGCCGTCAAGCGGCCGCCGGGCGACAAGGGTTCGAGTGTCGCCATCTTTTCCAGCGAGGTCTCGCGCGTGGTTTCGTCGTGATCGAGACCCGCAAGCGGCACGATTTCGTTCTTGAACCGGCCTTCGGCGATGGCGGCCCGCGCGCGGCGATGGCTTTCGAGCGAGAACTGCTCCATCGCTTCGCGTGAGATGTCCCACTTGTCCGCGATCATCTCGGCGCCGCGAAACTGGGTGACCAGTTCCGGCCCGAAGCGTTCGACCCAACCCTTGGATCCGGAGAACGGGTCGTCGAAGCCCAGCGGCTGGGCGGCGATCATGGCCGAGGAGATCGGAATCTGGCTCATGGTCTGCACGCCACCGGCGATGACCACGTCCTGCGTTCCGCTCATCACGCCCTGCGCCGCGAAATGCAGGGCCTGCTGCGAGGAACCGCACTGGCGGTCCACGGTCACGCCCGGCACCGTCAGCGGCAGTCCGGCGGCGAGCCAGCAGGTGCGCGCGATGTTGCCGGCCAAGGGACCGATCGCGTCGAGGCAGCCGAACACCACATCGTCGTAGTCCTCGGCGGGAATGCCGTGCCTGTCGACCAGGGCCTTGATGATGTGTGCGCCCAGATCGGCGCCGTGAATCTGTGACAAGGAACCGCGGCGCTTTCCGACTGGCGTTCGGATCGCGTCGACGATATAGGCTTCAGGCATTGGAAATTCCTTCAGGAAAAAGTGGTACCGGGGCCGAGTTCGGCGTCCTCGGCAAAGATCAGCTCGGCCAGGCGCGACTTGTGGAAGGCACGGGACCCCCAGCTCGCCTCGATCGCCCAGGCCCGTTTCATGAACATCTGCAGATCGGCTTCCCAGGTGTAGCCCATGGCGCCGTGCGCCTGCAGGCTGTTGCGTGCCGCCAATGTGGAGGCTTCGGAGGCCAGCAGGCGTGCCTGAGAAATCAGTGGACTGCGGTGGCGCAGCCCCTTCTCCATCGCGTAGGCGGCACGATGCACCACCGGTTCCGCGAACTCGATTCGGACCGCGACATCGGCCATCAGGTGCTTGACCGCCTGAAACGACCCGACCGGCTTGCCGAACTGCTTGCGCTGCGCGGCGTGGTCGATGCCCAGGTCGAGCATGCGCTGCGCCAGACCCAGCAATTGCGCAGCGACCGCCAGCGAGGCGCGGTCGATCACGCCGGCCCAAAGATCGCGCCCGATGCGTGCCGGGCAGATGCGCGTGGACTCGGTCGGCGTCCAGTCCACCTTGTAGAGTCGCCGCGAAACGTCAATGCTGGCATTGAAGCTCAGCTGCGCCTGTTGCGGCGTCAGTGCGTGGATTTCGTCGTCGTGCCACAGCAGCAGCAGGTCAGCGAGTTGCGCGTCGGCCACGAACGGATTGATCGGGTGCCCCACCGCGATGCGCGCCTTGCCGGCCGCCACGCGCGGCAGCCATTCACGCTTCATGTTCAGGTCGGCGGGTAGGCCATTGAGCAGATACACGCCGAGATAGGCGGTGTCCGACAGCGAATCCGGGATCGCGTAGTAGCCCAGCTCCTTCTGCACCAGCACCCAGTCCAGATCGGCCAGACCGATGCCGCCGAAGTCTTCCGGCACCGACAGGGCCGTCAGCCCCTGGTCGGCGAGCTTGCCGCGCAATTCCGCCGACCGTCCGCTGGCCGTGGTTTCCCAGATTTCGCGCAGCCATTCCGGCGCCGCCTCGACCATCAGGAACTTGCGGATCGCATCGGAAAAAGCGAGCTGTTGTTCGTCGAAGGTGAAGTCCATGTCTATGCTCGCTTCGGCGGTTGTGCTCGGGATCCGGGGGCCGAAATCCGGAACCCTGAATTCATCTTCGGGCTGCGTAGAGCCGCGTGGGCACGCTGCGCTTTGCCCACCCTACGGGGCGTGGTGGCGGCATTCATCGCGGCAGCCCCAGCATCCGCTCGGCGATGATGTTGCGCTGGATTTCGTTGGTTCCGGCGTAGATCGGCCCGGCCTGAGCGAACAGGAAGCCGTCCAGCCAATGGCCGATGTCGCCGGCATCGGGCGCGTGCGGCATCAGCTCGGCGCGAGCACCGAGTATGTGCATTGCGGTGTCGTGCATCAGCAGATCCAGCTCGGACCAGAAAATCTTGTTGGTGCTGGCCTCGGCACCGATGTGCCCGCCCTTGGCCAGACGGCTGGCGGTGGCGTAGGTCGCCAGGGTGTAGGCCTCGGCAGCCATCCAGCTGCGCATCACGGCGTCGCGCACCGAAGGGTCGGCATCGGCTTCGGTCTGATGACGCTTGTACAAGTCCACCAGCATTTTCGCGGTCTGCTGGAAGCGTCCCGGCGAACGCAGCATCAGACCGCGTTCGAAGCCGGCCGTGGTCATGGCGATGCTCCAGCCGGCCCCTTCGTCACCGAGGCGATTGCTCGCCGGCACACGCACATCGTCGAAGAAGATTTCGGCGAATCCGGTGAGGCCGTTGAGCTGGCGGATCGGACGAATGCTGATGCCGGGGCTGTTCAAAGGAACCAGCAAAAAGCTCAGGCCATGATGGCGCTGCGAATTCGGATCGCTGCGGAACATGCCGAACAGCCAGTCCGCCCAGACCGCGCGCGTCGACCAGGTCTTCTGCCCACTGATGATGTAATCGTCGCCATCGCGAATCGCCTTGCAGCGGATCGCCGCCATGTCCGAGCCGGCGCCGGGCTCGGACCAGCCCTGTGCCCAGATGTCCTCGCCGGCCGCCATGCGCGGCAGGAAGCGCTTCTTCTGCTCGTCAGTGCCGAATTCCATCAAGGTGGGCGCCAGCAGGAACACGCCGTTCTGATTGACGCGCAACGGCGCCTGGGCGCGCCAGTACTCCTCCTCGAAGATCAGCCACTCGATCAGATCGCAGGCCCGCCCCCCCATTTCCTTGGGCCAGGTCACCGCACTCCAGCGTCCCGAGTACAGACGATTCTCCCAGGCGCGATGCGCCGCGAAGCCTTCAGCCGTATCGAAACTCGGCAGCGCTTCGGCCGGCACATGCTCGGCGAGCCAGGCCCGAATTTCCTCGCGGAAGCGCCGCTGGCGTCCGGTGTACTCCAGCCTCATTCGGCAGCCCCCGCGGACCGGAAGCTCGCCTCACGCTTGTCGACAAAGGCGCGCCGCGTTTCGGCTGAATCGGGGCTCATGTAGGCCTGCATTGTGAAACCCTGCTCCCAGCGATACTTGTCTTCGAGGTTGCCGTCCTCGATTCCGTTGAGCGATTCCTTGGCGAGCCTGAGCATCGCCGGACTCTTGGCCGCGATACGTCGCGCGATCTTCAGCGCGGCCTCGCGTAATTGTTCGCGCGGCACCACGCTTTCCAGGGCACCCAGACGATAGGCCTCGGCGGCCGTGATCGGCTCGCCGGTGAAGTACATCGCGCGCACTTTCTGTACCGGGAACAGTCGCTGGAGGTGGGCGCCGCCGCCCATGGCGCCGCGATCGACTTCCGGCACACCGAAGCTCGCATCCTCGGCCGCCACCACGATATCGGCCGCACCGGCGAGGCCGATGCCGCCGCCGAGCACGAAACCATGTACCGCCACGATCACCGGCAGCGGATTGCGATGCACCGCCTCGAAACTGCGGTAATTGCCGGCATTGACCGAAATGATCTTCTCCGGGTGACGGTCGAGTTCCTTGATGTCGACGCCGGCACAAAAGCCACGGCCTTCGGCGCGCAGCACGATGACACGCGCACCCGGATCGCCGCCAAGGCGCTCGATCTCGTCGGCGAGCGCATGCCAGCCGGCGCAGTCGAGCGCATTGACCGGCGGTTGCTCGATCACGATTTCGGCGACACCGTCGGTGATGGTCGTTTTGAATGGGTTCATGGCAGGTATTGAATGGAGGGCAGCACTAGATGCCGAACGCCTTTGCCGCCTCACGCCCGCCAGCGGCAGCGGGCGGTGTGGCACGGGCGTCGAGCGCAGCCAGACGAAGCTGCGCTTCGGCCACGATGGATTCGATCAGATCGGCCACGCTCGGCAGGCTGTCGATCACCGCCGCCACCTGCCCGCTCGGCAAGACACCTTCATCGGGGCGCCCTTCAACCATGGCGCGTTGAATCAGCATCGGTGCATTGGCGGCCATCAGGGTCTGGATGGCGCTGTCACCCTCGCGCAGCGCGGCGAAGAAGGTACGCAGCATCTGCGTGCCGGACATGCCGGTATGCGCACGCCAGCGCCAGGCGCTGCCGAGCGCGGTGAACAGGCGGCGCAACAGGCCGCCGTGTTCGAGCGCCAGCAATGCGCGATTGTCGATCATGCGTTGCGGCATGCCGTCGACGGCGGTCGAGGCGCGAATTCGCGCCGGGTCGTTTACTGCGACGTAGCGTGCCAGCGTCTCGCGCGGCACTGGCGATTCGGCCGTCATCAGAAAGCGGGTGCCCATGGCAATGCCGGCCGCACCAAAAGCCAGCGCGGCGGCGAGCCCACGCCCGCTGTGAAAGCCGCCGGCCGCGACCACCGGCACGTTCACGGCGTCGAGCACCTGCGGCAACAGCAGGGTGGTCGGCACCGAACCGGTATGGCCGCCGCCTTCAGCGCCCTGCACGGTGATGATGTCTGCACCCAGCTGCACCGCCTTGACGGCGTGCTTGAGCGCACCGACCGTCGGCATGCACAGCACGCCGGCGTCCTTGAAACGGCTGATCGTGGCCGCATCCGGCCCGCGCCCGTAGGACACGGCGCGCACGCGGTCGGCGTTTTCGAGCACCAGCTCGATGACCTCGCGCGCGTTCGGCTGAAACATGTGGAAGTTCACGCCGAAGTCGTGCGGCGTGGCGGCACGCACGGCGGCCAGCTCGGCGCGCAGGGTTTCGGTGGACATCGTCGCCGCCGCCAGAAATCCGAAACCACCGGCCTGGCTGGTGGCGGCGACCAGCTTGCTGTCCGCCACCCAGCCCATCGCGGTCTGCACAATCGGCCAGCGGCAGCCGAGGCGCTCGGTCAGCGTCGTTTGCAGCACGGCGCTCATGCCGATCCTTCGTCCTTGCGATTGGCGGCGGCCATGGCCTTGGCATCCAGACCGCCGAGGTTGTTGCCGGACAACAACTGGTTATGGGCGTGGCCGAAATGATGCCAGGCGAAGGCCGCGTCCATCGCGGCGCGCTTGCCGCGCAGTTCCTCGACGTGGTTGATCGCCTGCTTGGTCAGCTTGAGGCCCATGTGCGGTTGCTCGCACAGGCGCTGGGCGATCCGCAGCGTCTCGGCCTCCAGCGCCTCGCGCGGCACGATTCGGTTGACCATGCCCATCTGGTAAGCCCGCTCGACGTTCATTTTCTCGCCCAGGAACAGGAATTCCTTGGCGATGCGCGGATGCAGTTCGAAGGCATGCGCGAAGTACTCCACACCGGGCAGGCCCATCTGCACCACCGGATCGCGGAAATAGGCATCGTCGCTGGCAATGATCAGGTCGCAGACCCAGGCCAGCATCAGGCCGCCGGCGATGCAGGCGCCCTGCACCATCGCCACGGTCGGCTTGGGAATGTCGCGCCAGCGCCGGCACATGCCAAGGTAGACCTCTTCTTCGCGCACGTACTGAAACTCGGCCCCGGGGCGGCCGACGTGATCCGGCAGCAGGTGGACCCGTTCGTAGGAAACATCCACATCGCGGTCGGGCGTGCCGATGTCATGCCCGGCGGAGAAGTTCTTGCCAGCGCCGCGCAGGACGATGGCCTTGACCGCGTCGTCGTCGACGGCGCGGCGGAAGCTCGCATCCAGCGCATAGGTCATTTTCGAATTCTGGGCGTTGTGGTACTGCGGGCGGTTCATCGTGATCCATGCCACGCCATCACGGACCTCATACAGGACCACCGGTTCCGCCTGCCCCTCGTCCGGCCGGCTCATGCGGCCACCCGCACGCCGGGTGGATTGTCACGCAACTGGCGCGCGCGCAGATTTCCCGGATCGAGGTCTCGAATCACCGCCAGTTGCTCGGCGGATGGAGACGGCGTCTCGGTACAGTCCCCGGCCCGCAGCAGCGGAAATCCGGTTGCTGCCTGAACCTCGTCGAATGCCACGCCGGGATGCAACTGAACCACACGAATCGCGTGATCCGGACCACCGAAATCCATGACGCAGAGATTGCTCACGATACGGTGAATGCCCATGAGATCGCGGCGTACGCCCTCGGGCCAGTTGTCGTCGCGATAGCCCACCGAACAGACCACGTCGACCTGGCCTTCCACGAACACCCGCGGGCTGTGATTGGGCACGAACATCGAATTCACATGATTGATGCTGTTGCCCGGGAAGCCGCGCAGCCCCAGCATCTGGCGCTTGGGTTTGGCAAAGTCGCCGATGCAGGAAATGTTGGCCTGACCCCAGCGGTCCACCTGCACCGGCCCGACCAAGGCGTGACGGCGACCGTGCCAGAGCAGATCGAACACGCGCGAATACGGCATGTAGCCCTCGTAGGTCCGGCCCTCGTGCGAGCGGGCGCCGAGCGTGACTGGCGTATCCGTGAGATAGGCCTCGCCGTCGGTGATCATCAGACCGGGGCTGTGCGTACGTTTGGCCAGCCCTTGCGCCAGACGCGGGATGATGCCGATGCCGGTGGCCAGCACCTCGCCTTCATCACGCCAGACTTCGGCGCAGGCGCAGATCAGCAGCTCGGCCAGCGAAAAAGTGGAATTGCTCATGCTCAGAAGACCTGTCGCGGCAGTGTGCGGATCGCGTCGAGCCCGCCGACGCGCTGCTGATAGTCGGATTCGTCGCCGCCGAGAAAGGCCTCGGCGTAGCGCTCCCAGCCGCCGTCTTCCTCCGCCGCCTGGCAGTAGCGCTTGATGTGGGCCGCGTCCCAGCCGTAGCCGGGCACGTGCGAGGTCGGATGCGCGCCGCCGGGGGTTTCGACCACGCCGCTCACCAGGCTGCGCTCGTAGAGATTGGCCTTGGCCGCGTTCTCGTCCACGTCCGCGATCCGGTCCACGAGCTGTTCGCAGCTCACATAGCAGCGTTGCGCGGCCCGTGCGAACCATTCGTCGAAGAACGGATCGGGACTTTCCACGCGCACATTGCCGAGGCGGTCAGCACGGTGCACGTGCAGCAGCGCCACGTCGAGTTCGATCGCCGGCATCGCCAGCAACTGCTCGCCGTCCGCATAGGGCGAGCGGACGGTGCGCAGATCGCCTTGAATCCTCATCAGGTCGGTGCCCAGGCCCACGCGGGTCGGCAGGAACGGCAGACGCATCGCGGCGGCGCGCAGGCCCCAGTGCAGCAGGCCCTCGTCGAGTTCCATCGCCTCCACCGTGCCGGCCTCACGCGCCTTGCGGAAGAACGGCTCCAGCGCAATGAAGTCCAGCGAGACGAAGCCGTAGATCAGCTTCTTCACCTTGCCGGCCGCGCACAGCATGCCCATGTCCGGGCCGCCGTAGCCGACCAGCGTCAGATCCTTGAGCCCGGAACGCAGAATTTCGCGAATCAGTGCCATCGGCTTGCGTCGCGGCCCCCAGCCGCCGATTCCGATGGTCATGCCATCGCGCAACTGCGTCACGACCTGCGCCGCGCTCATCTGCTTGTCGAGCATGGCCATCAGTTCTGGAACCCCACCGAGAAGTCGTGGCCCCACACGCTGACGCGTTCGGTACGGGTGGTCTGGAATGTGGCGGGATCGACGATCATGCCGCCCCAGCCGTATTCCACGGCGAAGTTGCCCGGCGTCATCATGTAGAACGAGGTCATCTTGTCGTTCTCGTGCTCACCCAAGGTCGCCATCAGCTTGAACCCCAGCTTTTCGCGGCGGTCGTAAGCCAGCCCCACGTCCGTCAGCGAATCGAGTTCCACCATGATGTGCACGCAGCCGGCCGGATTCGGCATTTCCGCCAGCGCCACGCTGTGGTGGCGTCCGCTGGCCGCATGCAGGAAGTAAATGCGCATGACCGGGGCATCCGGCGCCGGCTTGAAGTCGAATTCGTCGGAGGTACCGAAGCCCAGAACCTCCCGATAGAACGCCAGGGTTTCGTCGAACGGCAGCGCCGGCAGCACCGTGTGACCGACCCCGTAACGCCCGGTCTTGAAGCCGTGCACGCCGATCGGCGAGACGAAGGGCGCTTCGGCGCCGGTATAGCCCCAGACCAGTTCATGACGATTGCCGGCCGGATCGCTGAAATGCGCGAGTGCGCGAAAGCGCCGTGCTGCGGCTTCGTCCGCACTGCCGATCGTGGGCTTGCAGCCGGCCTGTTCCATATCCGCCAGCACCGCATCGAAGCTTGCGGCGTCCGGCACTTCCCAGCCGGAGGCCAGGTACCGGTCCTCGGGCCCCGGTACGGCGATGATGCGATGTTCGCGCTCATCCATTTTCAGGAACAGCGCGCCGTCCGGTCCGGCAAGACTGTCGGTGCCCAGGGCCTGTCGCCCGAAGTCCTCCCAGCGGCTCACGTCGGTGCTTTCCGCCACCACGTATGCCAGCGCTTCGATCTTTGCCATGACCTGTTTCGTCCACCCGAAATGTCGTGCGGTGAATTATCGGAACGGCCACCTGTAGTGGCTTCACCCATAGGGATGAGTCGCCAAGGCGCAAGCCACGCAGTCGCTCGTCCGGACAGGTGAGGCGCGAACTCGCGCGCGGACGCATAAGAAGTGCCGACTCGACACGGGGACAGCGCACTCATGAACCTGCAGGCAATTTCGGACCGGCTCGACATCCAGCAGAAAATGACCGACTACGCGACGGCGATCGACCGCCGCGACTTCGATGCGCTCGACGCGGTGTTCACGCCGGACGCGTTCATCGACTACACCGCGATGGGCGGCATCAAGGGCGACTACGCCACCGTGAAAGCCTGGCTGAGCGAAACGCTGCCGAAGTTTCCGGCTTACCTGCACATGATTGGCAACATCGATATCCGGCTCGAAGGCGATGTGGCCACCTCACGCATCATCTGCTTCAACCCGATGGTGATCGATGTACCTGAGCGGGAGCGACAGGTGATGTTCTTCGGCCTTTGGTACCACGACCGCTGGGTGCGCACGACGCAGGGCTGGCGCCTGCACGAACGCATCGAGGAAAAGTGCTTTGAACACAATGTGCCGGGCGGCATCAACGCGGGGCCCACCGACTGAAGCCGGTATCGCAAGCGGCTCACCCCAACGGACGAAGAGCAAAACCCCGAGGTTCCCAACAATTCTTCTGCGGTATCGACCGGCGTGGCGTCAGCCTCCGGAACCGAACCCTCAGAACAGGACACGGGAACATGGGAAGAGTCGAAGGCAAGGTCGCCATCGTCACTGGCGCAGCCAGCGGCGCGGGGCTGGAAGACGCGCGAGTGTTGGCACGTGAAGGTGCCAAGGTGGTGTTGACCGATGTCGCAGAGGAAGCCGGACAACACGCCGCCGCGGACATCGGCGACAACGCCAGTTTCATGAAACTGGATATCGCCAGCGAATCGGACTGGCAGACCGTGGTGGCCAATACCGAGGAACGTTTCGGCGGTCTCGACATCCTTGTCAACAACGCCGCGATCCTCGCCTACGGCACGATCGAGGACACCGACCTCGAACTGTGGCAGAAGATCCAGCGCATCAATTCAGACGGCTATTTCCTGGGCTGCAAATACGCGATGCAGGCGATGCTGCGCCGGGGTGGCGGCTCGATCGTCAACATGTCCTCGATGGCTGGCATCGGCGGTGTGTCCTCGTTCTGCGCCTATAGCGCCTCCAAGGGCGCGGTCGCGGCCATGACGCGCAGCATCGCCGCGCATTGCCGCATGAAGGGCTACAAGATCCGCTGCAACTCCATACATCCGGACGGCATCCGCACACCGATGATCAGCGGCCTGCACGGCTCGCTGAAACCCGGTCAGATGCCGGCCGTGCGCGAAAAGGATGCCAAACAACTGATGGCACGATTCTGCGAACCGACGGACATCGCCAATCTGGTGCTGTTTCTGGCCTCCGACGAATCCAGATTCATCCAGGGCACGGAAATGCGGATCGACAACGGCTATCTGATGTGGGCGGACTGATCGTCCGAACGCGATCATGAACACCGTTGCGCAGGCATTCGCCGCCTCAGTGCAACAGCGTGGTGGGCAAACCGCGGTGATCACCGAAAATGGCGAGTCGATCAGCTATTCCGAACTCGATGCCGCGCGCCTGGGCGCCGCGCGATCGCTCATCGCCTTCGGCATCCGGGCCGGCGACCGCGTCGCGATCTGGGCGCCGAACAGTCTTGAATGGATCGTGGCCGGTCTGGCGATACACAGCGTGGGCGCCGTACTGGTGCCGCTCAACACGCGCATGCGCGGAGCCGAAGCCGCATACGTCCTCCAAAAGAGTCAGGCACGCTTGCTGTTCACGGTGGGCCGCTTCCTCGATCAACACTACCCGAGTCTGCTGGCGCCGCATCGCCCGCCGACGCTGCGGCATATTGTGGTGCTGTCCGGGGCCGAAACCGGCGATACCCTCTGGAGCGATTTTCTGACGCGCGGCAGCGATACCGAGGCCGCACAGGTTCAAGCCCGCAGCGAGGCCGTGCGGGGCGATTCGGTGATGGACATCCTGTTCACCTCCGGCACCACCGGTCGCCCCAAGGGCGCCGTGACCACGCATGCGCAGAATCTGCGCGTGATCTCGGAGTGGTCGAAGAAGGTGCAACTGGTGCCGGAGGACCGCTATCTTGTGGTCAATCCGTTCTTTCACTCGTTCGGCTACAAGGTCGGCTGGCTCGGCGGTCTGCTGGCCGGTTGCACGGTGTTGCCGCAGGCGGTGTTCGACGCGCGTCAGATTCTCCGGCGCATCGCCGAGGAGCGGATATCGGTGCTGCCCGGCCCGCCGACGCTGTTCATCGGCCTGCTCGACGACCTCGAGCGCAGCAGTGCCGACCTGTCGTCCCTGCGCGCCACGATCACCGGCGCCGCCGCGATTGCCCCCGCCCTGATCGAACGCATTCGCGCCGATCTGGGGTTCAAGGTGGTGCTCACGGGCTACGGCCTGACCGAGACCTGCGGCATCGTCTCGCTGTGCGAGGCCGACGACGATGCACAGACCATCGCCAGCACCTGCGGCCGTGCGATTCCCGGTATCGAGGTCGCCTGCTTCGACGGCGACAATCGTCCCGTCGCCACCGGCGAGGCCGGCGAAGTCGTGGTCCGTGGTTACAACGTGATGCAGGCCTATCTCGACGACGAGCCAGCCACCTGCGAGGCCGTCGATGCACAGGGCTGGTTCCACACCGGCGACATCGGTGTACTCGACGAGCGTGGCTATCTGCGCATCACCGACCGCCTCAAGGACATGTACATCAGTGGTGGCTTCAACTGCTACCCGGCCGAGATCGAGCGTGGCATGGCGGCACATCCCGCGATCGCCCAGGTTGCGGTGATCGGCGTGCCCGATGCACGGCTGGGTGAGGTCGGCAAGGCTTATGTGGTGCCGCGCCCCGGCCAGAAAATCGAAGCCGAATCGCTGATCCGCTGGTGCCGGGAGCACATGGCCAACTACAAGGTGCCGCGCCAGATCGAATGTCTGCCGGTGCTGCCGACCAACGCCTCCGGCAAGGTCATGAAGTATCAGCTGCGCGCGGCGGTAGCAGACGCGTTGCAATAGGAGCAGAACCAATGTCCGACAACAAGCCCCTTAGCGGTATCGTCGCGCTCGTCACTGGCGCCAGTCGTGGCGCGGGCCAGGGGATCGCCTGCGCGCTTGGTGCCGGCGGCGCCACGGTCTACGTCACCGGGCGCTCGCTCAAGGAAGGCGACGCCGTCCTGCCCGGCACCATCGGCGCCACCGCCGCGGCCGTCACGGCGGCCGGAGGCCGCGGCGTCGCCGTGGCCTGCGAGCACGCGGATGACCGGTCCGTGGCGGCGCTGTTCGAACGCATCAGGAACGAACAGGGCCGGCTCGATATTCTGGTCAACAATGCCACCTACCTGCATGACGATCTCATCAAAAAGGGCGGCTTCTGGACCAAGTCGCTGGACATGGTGAACATCCTCGACGTCGGACTGCGATCGGCTTACGTGGCGAGCTGGCATGCGGCGCCACTGATGGTGGAACAGAAGAGCGGCCTGATCGCTTTCACCTCCTCGTTCGGCGCCAGTTGCTACATGCACGGGCCTGCCTATGGCGCGCAGAAGGCCGGCGTCGACAAGTTCGCGCATGACATGGCCGTGGATCTCCGGCCGTTTGGCGTGAGCACGGCCTCGATCTGGATGGGTATGTTGCAGACCGAGCGCACACGCCGTGTCATGGCCAGCGAACCCGAAAAATATGCGGGCTTCTGGGACATCGCCGAAACGCCGGAATTCACCGGGCACGTCATCGCCGCGCTATATCGCGATCCCGAACGACCGGAAAAATCCGGGAATACCTTCATCGGTGCCGAACTCGGCAAACAGTACGGCATCAAGGACAGCGGCGGTCGCCAGCCACCCTCGCACCGGGCGATGCTGGGCTCGCCTCGGGAGATCAATCCGTCGGTCGTGGAATAGCGACAGGCCGACGGCGCAGCGCGACTCAACTGCGGTCGCGCAGTACAGTCGGGGTCGGCCTGCCACGCAGATGTTCCGCGAACTGGTCTTCCGGTACCGCAGGGCCGAACAGATAACCCTGGCATTCCTCGCAGCCGATGCTTTCGAGAAAGTCGAACTGCGCATCCACCTCCACACCCTCGGCGAGCACACGCATCTGCATTGCCTGCGCGATTGCGACAATCGTTTGAACGATGGCTACGTCGCTGACGTCCGAGGGCAGCCCCTCGACGAAGCTACGATCGATCTTGAGCTTGTCCACCGGCATGCGTTTGAGATAGCTCAAGGATGAATATCCAGTTCCGAAGTCGTCAATCGCCAGTTGCACGCCGAGCGCCTTGAGTGCTTTCAATTTCTGAAGGGTATTTTGTCCCAGGTCCATCAATCCGCGTTCGGTGATCTCCAGTTCCAGCAAGTGTGCGGGAGCCCCAGTTCGGGCGATCAGCTCGGCGATGCTTTGTTCCAGGTTCTGCCCGCGCAGCTGTTGTGGTGAGAGGTTGATGGCCAGCGTTTCGATTTGCAGACCCGAATCGAGCCAGCGTTTGAGATCCACGCAGGCGGTTTCGAGCACAAATAAGCCGAGATCGAGTATCAGGCCGCTGTCCTCGGCGACCGGGATGAACCGATCGGGCGGGATCAGTTTGCCGTCGCTCCCCCGCCATCGCAGCAAGGCTTCGGCGCCGACGATCCGACGGTCGGAAAAGCGGTAGATCGGCTGGTACCAAACCATGAAGTCGCCTTGGTCCAGCGCACGACGCATGCCCGTCTCTAGATTCAGCCGCTCGCTGGCCTGGACGGTCAACGCTTCCGTATAGAAATGCAGCGCATTCCTTCCCTGATCTTTGGCTCGGAACATGGCGGCATCGGCGTTCCTGATCAGGATTTCACCGGTTTGCCCGTCCGATGGATAGACGCTGATTCCGACGCTGGCCTGAATGTAGAGCTCGTGGCCGCTTTCCAGAACAAACGGTTGGGATAGAGAATCGAGCAGTATCCGCGCCAGGCTGGCGGCATCGGAGGCTTCCTCCAGGCGTTCGATAAGGATGAGAAATTCGTCTCCGCCCAGCCGACCGAAGGTATCGTCTTCGTGCAACAGGGTGCGGAGGCGATCTGCAACTGCGATGAGGAGTTGATCGCCGATCGGGTGCCCCAGCCCATCGTTTACCGTCTTGAATCGATCCAGATCCAAAAACAATACGGCAAGCTGAAAGTTTCCGCGTCGCGCCTGTTCCACCGCATGCTGGACACGGGATGCGAGTAACAAGCGATTGGGCAAGCCGGTCAAGGCGTCATGGTGCGCAAGATGTTCAAGCTTCTCTTCGCTGCGCTTGAGCGAACTGATATCACTGGCGACGCCCACGTAATGGGTGGGCTTACCTTCCTCGTTGCGAACGACGCTGAGATTGAGCAATTCGGGATAGATTTCGCCGGACTTGCGACGGTTCCATATCTGCCCCTGCCAGCGACCCAACATCAGGAGGTCGCGCCACATTGCCTGATAGTAAGCTTCGTCGTGACGACCAGACTTCAACAGGCGCACTTGCTTGCCGAGTACTTCGGTTGCCGTGTAACCCGTCATATCGGTGAACGCCTTGTTGACGGAGACGATATTCGACTCAAGGTCAGTCACGATGATCGACTCAGTCGTGCTCGCGATCACTGCCGAATCCAGACGCATGCGGTCGAGCAGCAGCTGCCGCTCGGTCACGTCGGTTGCGATCCCGTGCCAGACCATCGCGCCACCGACCTCTTCGGTCGCTCCAGCCTCGACATGTACCCATCGAATTTGATCGTCCAGCCTGAGGCGTCCGTCCCAACTGAACAACCGGCTTCCGTTGCCGGCGTGCCTCCGCCTCCGCTGGAACTCCGCACGGTCCTCAGGGCACATGCGATTTAACAGATGCTCGGGTTGTCCGAGCGCATCGGATTTTTGGACCTTCAGCAGACGGCAGAACTCCGGACTCACATATTCCAAGCGCCCACGACCGAGACGATCAGCCCGATATCGGAAGACGCCGGCTGGAATCCGATTAACGAGTTCCCGGTAGTGCGCTTCGATGCTGCGCTGCTCGGTGACGTCCCTCAGAAACGCGGCGATCTGGGCTGGCTCTACGCCGGGCATCGCCGTGGCGCTGGACTCGAACAGAATCACCCCGCCGTCCTTGCGTCGATGATAGGTTTCGAAGCGCAGATGCCCTGCCTGAAGGACCGTCGCTGCGATTTCGGGAACTTCGAGCGGATTATTCTCAACGCGGAGCTTGCCGACCGTGCTCCCGATCAGTTCGGCCTTTTCATATCCAAGCATCCGGCAGTACGCCTGGTTGACGTCGAGGATGTTTCCTTGCGCGTCAAGGCGCAGGTAGCCGTCCGTCATCGTGTCCAGCATCAGCCGGTTGTTGTGCAGTTGACGCTCCAGATCCAGTTGAACCCGGCGTCGTTCGGTGACGTCCTGAGCCGTACCCACCGTCCGCAGCGGCGTGCCGTCACTGTCCATCACGAACTGCGCGCGTTCCTCGACGTACTTGATCTCGCCCGAAGGCTGCTGAATGCGATGTATCAGTTGATATTGCTTGCCGCGTTTCGCCGCATCCTCGAAGGTCGCCTTCACCCATTCCCGATCATCCGGGTGCGTGGCCTCAAGTGAGCTTTCGAAATTGGGGGTAAAGGACTTCGGATCCCGCTCGAAAATTCGGTAAACCTCGTCCGACCAATGCATTTCGCTGCTCCGGTGGTCGAATTCCCAATGCCCTATCTGCGCGACACGTTGAGCGCGACTGTGCAAGCGCTCGCTCAGGCGCAGCGCGTCTTCCACTGCCTTGCGCTGGGTGATGTCACGCGCAACACCGAGCACACCGATCAGATCGCCGGTGGCGCCGTACAACGGCGTCTTGACCGTTTCGAGTAATCTCGGCTCGCCATGGATCGCTCCCTGCAAACGCTCCTCATTGACGATGGTCCGTCCCGATTCGAGAACCCGCTTGTCGTCGGCACGAAACTGCACCGCCGATTCATGGTCGACGAAATCGAAATCCGTCTTTCCGATCACCTCCGCTTCGGCGCGCCCCATGAATCGCTCGAATTGGCGGTTGCAGGTGAGAAAGACTCCCTGAGGATCCTTCAGCCAGACCAGATCCGGAATCGCGTTCACCAGCACCCGGAACTTGCTCTCGCTTGATTCGGCGGCGAGTTCGGCTTCGCGACGTTCGGTGACATCCTGGATGATGCCCACCACCCGTGATGGCCGGCCGGCCTCGTCTCGTTCCGTACGCGCCACGCTGTGCAACCAGCGTCGCTGGCCGTCACGCGGCCGGATGATCGGATACGTTTGTTCGGAATCATTCTGGCCGGCGGCCTCGATGGCTTGCCGCTCGACCTCTGCGCGGTAGCCGGGGTCAACCAGATCGAGCCAGGCGGCGTCCGATTTCGCCTGTCCGGGCTCGAGTCCCAGCATTTCGTCGACGAATGCCGACGTGGTGTAGCAGCGCGTCCTGAAGTCGTACTGGTAGCTGCCGATCCGGGCCACCATCTGGGACTCGCGCAACAGACGCTCGCTCTCGGACAAGCGGCGGGCGGTCTGCTGCCGCTCGGTCACATCGAGCAGCATGCCTACGATGGCGGGCTTGCCGCCGTACAGGGCCCGGCTTCCGAACACCTCGGCCACAAAGGCCGTCCGGTCCGCTTTCACCGCCTGAAATGAATATCGGAGACTGCCCGGCGTATCACCGAACTGACGCTGCAGCCTTTCGTAAACCTCGGAAAAGCTATCCGGCGCCACCAGGGTCCTGACCATCCGACCCTCAAGCCCGCCTTCCGGATAGCCGAAGATTTCATCGAGCGCGGGATTGGCGTAGGCCACGCGCCGCCCCTGGATCACATACACGCCAACCAGCGATCCCTCCACCAGCTTGCGGAATCTTTCCTCGCTTTCGGCAAGCGATTTCGCCGCCAGCTCCTGATCCTCGCCGAGCTGGAACAGATGCGCGAAAACCAAGGTCGAAAGCGTCAGCACGCTCAGAAACGGGCCGGCCACGTGCCGCATGACATCGCCGAACAGCGCATTCGGCAGGCTCAGCATCCACAACAGCGAAACCAGGTGCACGAACAGGCCCAAGGCAAGAAAACTCACGAGCCCGGGCTTCAGCCGGCCCCGTTGCTTCAGCCAGTGCGCAGCAATACCGATCGAGGTCGCGCTGAGGATCACTGCCACGCCGGTGAATGTGCCGATCCCGCCAAGCCAGCTCCGGTAGGCGATCGCCATCAATGCGGCCACACCCGCCACCAGCGGGCCGCCGAACAGTCCTGCCAGACTCATTACCACCGAGCGTGAATCGAAGATCAGACCCGAACTCAGGACGAACGGAAAGGCCATACCGATCATCGCGGTGGCGCCGAACAACATACCGGTCAGCACGCCAAACCATGTGCCATGGACCTTCCGTCGGGCCCGAAGCGTGTTGTGCAACATGGCGAGCGCCAGCAACGGCGTCGCGTTGTTGGTCAGATCCTGTAACAGCTCTGCTGTCATCTATTGCGTTCTCCCCTCCGCAGCAGATTACTCCCCGCGCGCGCGTACGCGAAGTGCCGCATCGCGATCGGCCGGACAATCATCGCCTTGCGGAACTCGCCCGCAAACCGGGCGTCTCAATCATCCCTCGAACGGCCCCCACCATGCCTACCGTCTTCGCCAGCCGGCCCCCGCGCTGGCTCTGCGGCCTGCTCATGCCGCTGCTGGGCGCGCTCGTTCCGTCGCCGAGCCTGGCCGCGCTCAGCCTGGATTGGGATGACCGTTTCAGTGAAACGGAAAAGACGCAGCTGGAATCCTGGATTCGCGAAACCTGCGAGGCGCTGGAACGCGAGGTGGGTCCATTTCCCATGGACGTGCGCATCGAATTCCGCCGGCGCGAGCCTGCGGGAGAGCCTGTTCCCTGGGCACACACCAAGCGCGGCCGACGCGAAGGCGTCGAGTTTTACGTGGATCCCGGCTATGACCGGAAGCAGTTTAGAGAGGACTGGACCGCACCGCATGAACTCAGCCACCTGGTTCTGCCGTATCTCGGACGCGACAACGCCTGGTTCGCCGAGGGGTTCGCCAGCTATATGCAATATCAGGTGATGATCCAAATGGGAGTGCTTGCGCGCTCGGCTGCGGACGACCGCTATCGCCGCAATCTGCAGAGTGCGGCTCGCGGCTACCCCTACCCGGAGCTGCCGTTTGCAGACGCCGCGGAACGATTGCTGCGGGCGCGGCAGTATCCGGTCATGTACTGGGGCGGCGCCGCCTATTTTCTGCAAGTGGAACAGCACCTGCGGAGGAATGGAACCCGTCTTCCCGAGGTGCTGCGTGACTATCTCGTCTGCTGCCGCACGCGCGGCGCGGACCTTGACGATTTGGTGAAGACGCTGGACCGCCTCGCCGATTCCGACGCATTTTCGGTGGTCCTGCGCCGTTTCCGCCAATCCGACGGCTTCCCTGCGGCCGACGTCGACGAGTGACAGCGGTGCTTCTACACGGCTGTTCCGGTGATGTCACACCGCCGGTTTACCAGCGCACGATCCCGGTAATCCCCAGCGTGCGCGGTTCCTCGAAGTTGGCCACGGTAAGACCGCCGAACGCGGGTCCGAAGTCGATGAAGTTGGTGGCGGTATCGTCGTCCAGGGCATTGCGGCACCAGATCGCCAGTTCGCCGCTGGCCTCGCCCAGCGCGATGTCCGCCAGCGAGAGGCGCAGATTGAGCATGCCGTGTCCGTCCACCTCGGAATTGGCGGCAAGTTGGGCATTGGGGTTGTAGTCCGGCCCGGAATCCGCCAGTTGGTAAGGATAGGTGTAGAACGAATCGGTATACGAGTAGTCGACCACCATGCGGAGGCGGCCCCATGCCGTCTCGGCCAGCAGACTGTTCAGCGTGAGGTTGTACGCGTTTTCCGGCGCGTGGACGAAGGCGCGGTTGTCGGCCTGGTTGATGCGATCCGGAATCGCCAGATCGATGAATTCGTCGTACTGCGAATCCAGATAGGCGTAGTTGAGGCTCAGCGTGGTGCCGGCGGTCAGCAGCAGCACGGCCTCGACTTCCACGCCCTCGACCGTCGCTTCGCCGGCGTTGCGCACGGCCGTGGCGGCGGCCCCCTGCCCCAGGAAGATCGAAGCTTGCAGATCTTCGAGTTCATTGTGGAACAGCGCGACATTGACGCGAGCGCGGCCGCCGAACAGGTCGGTCTTGGCGCCCAGTTCGAAAGATTTTTGCTTCTCGGGTTTGAACGGCGTCAGCGTCTCGGCGATGTTGTCCTCCGGCGTGGCCATCGGGTTGCTGTATTCACCGTTGAAGCCGCCGCTCTTGAAGCCTTCCGTGTACTTGGCGTAGACGTTGACGCTTTCATTGAAGCGATAGGCGACGGACACCATCGGCGTGGTATCGGTAAAGGTTTCCGCAGCGTGCGTGCCTTCGGGAATCAGGTAGTAGTACGGATCGTCCGGACTGGTACGCACGCCGAAGGCGCGGTCCAGTTTCTTCTTCTCGCTGGTGTAGCGCAGGCCCAGGGTCAGCGTGAGAGCGTCCAGCAACTTGTAGTCGGCTTGGCCATAGGCCGCCCAGGCATCGGTGCCGGTACCGTAGCGCGAGTCGTATTCCGCGGCGCCGTCGAAGAACAGCTGGGGATTGTTGGTCTGCCCGTCATCGGTGAAGTAGTACAGGCCGGCAACGTAGTTCAGCCGGTCCAGACTGCCGATCCACTGCAAGTCCTGCGAGAACTGGTCGTAGTCGGTAAAGCGCTGAGTGAAGGCGACGTTGAGCGGTGAGCCGTCCAGGTCCAGCGAATCGTTCCATTCGAGGCGGCGATAACCGCTGATGGACTTGAGCGTATTGCGATCGTCCAGGTCCCAAGTCAAGGTGAGCGAGTGCCCGGTGACACGCGATTCCTCGTAGGACGGCGAATTGACGTCCGCGAATTCCTCACGGTCGGTGGAGGCATAGTCGTCCAGACCAAATCCGGGCGCGATTCGGTACAGCTGGTCGTAGTTGTTGGACTGATCGACGTTGGACTGGTCGTAGCGATAGGCCACGGTGAAATCGTCGAGACCGACGTAGTCCACGGCCAGGCGCAGACCGTCGTTGTGGCGATCGTTGAAATCGTTCAGCGGGCTGGTCCGCGAAGTCTTGACCCAGCCATCGCGGCGTTCGGAACGCGCGCCGATGGAGACGCGGAAGCCTTTCATCTCCGGCAGATCCACACTGGCCTTCTGCACCATGGCGTTGTAGTCGCCGACTTCCAGGCTGGCCTTGCCGGCCCACTCCCCCGTCGGTGCACGCGAGATCAGATTGATCGCGCCGGCCAGGGTGTTGCGGCCATACAGCGTACCCTGCGGCCCGCGCAGCACCTCGACATTGGCCAGGTCCACAAGATCGAAGATCGAGCCCTGAGCCTTGCCGATGTAGACGCCATCCACGTACACGCCGACGGCCGGGTCCCAGTAGATCGCGGGATTGATCTGCGTGATGCCGCGTATCGAAATCTGCGAGATTGTGGAATTGGAGGGGGTCTTGCTGATCTGCAGACCGGGCGCCAGCGCATTGAGGTCATCGAGGCGATCGATGCCACGGTTCTCGATATCCGCTTCGGTGAAGGCGCTCACGGCCACCGGCACGTCCTGCAATTTTTCCTCGCGCCGCTGCGCGGTGACGACGATTTCCTCCAGCGCGCCCGCGCTGCGCTTGGTCTGTGTGGCTGCGACATCCGTGTCTGCCATTGCGCTTTGCGCGAATGCCGGGACGGCCATCGACAGACCGGCAACACCGACGATGTGGAACAGACGCTTCAACTGGATACGCAGCATGACTCTCCCCGTGTTCTTCGATTGGCCGGCAGAAATGACAACTTCCGGCTGCCCTGTTCCGGACCTCGAAGCCTCGCACCCCGAGCCGTCGAATCAGCGCGTGCATGATTGCGGCCTCTCTGCCACTGAACATCATCCGTAAGGGTGAGCCCGATCTGATGCTGCGTTCGGACGAAGCCGACCGCGCCGAGTCGCATCAGACTGCGCCTCACGCGCGCAGCAAAATTGTGCATCGGCAACCGTGCCAAGCCAGAATATGAGAGAAATGCCATGAGCCAGACCGGCCCTCGGCCCGAGCGTCTACAGGGCAAGATCGCCATCGTGACCGGTGGTGCACGCGGCATGGGCGCCGCCACGGCACGTCTGTTCGTGGAACACGGCGCCCAGGTGCTGATCGCGGACGTACTGGATCAGGAAGGCAGTGCCCTGGCCCGGGAATTGGGCGAAGCCGCGCGATTTTCGCACCACGACGTCAGCGATGAAGCCAGCTGGACGCGGCTGGCGGACCAGGCGATGGCGATCGGCGGCCACCTGGACGTACTGGTGAACAATGCCGGTGTGCTGCTGTTCGAAACCTTGTTGAATATGGACAAGTCTGCCTTCGAACGCGTGCTCGACATCAACCTCATCGGCACATTTCTCGGCATGAAGGCGATCGCGCCACTGATGATCGAACGTGGCAAGGGCTCGATCGTGAACATCTCATCGGTGGACGGAATGAAGGCCGCGAACGGCCTGGGTGCCTATTGCGCCAGCAAATGGGGCGTGCGCGGTCTGACCAAGGTCGCGGCGATGGAGTTCGGTCATCGCGGCGTGCGCGTCAACTCCGTGCATCCCGGCGGTGTCGACACGGCGATGGGCAATCCTTACGCCGAAACACGCGAGGACGTCAACAAGCGCTACGCCATGGTGCCGATGCAACGCGTGGGCGAGCCGCTGGAGGTGGCGCAGACCTCGTTGTTTCTCGCCAGCGACGAATCCTCCTACCTCTGCGGAGCGGAAATCGCGGTGGACGGCGGGATGCTGACCGGACAGTACTACCAGGGCATCGCCGGCGCGCCCGGCGTGCTCTGAGCACCTCGGGCGCATCGAACGTCGACACGACGCGTCCCGATCTACTGCCAGGCCATCGGGCGAGCCTCAGCCTGGATCCGGAACCCAATGCAGACCGATCGTCCCGCAGCGGGCACCGTTGATGATACGTCCGGGCGGCGGGCGGTTTTCGACGTTGAAGAAAACCATACAATGCTCCCGTCTACGCGATCCCGAACCCCTTCGGCGGCCGTATTCAAGAATTTCCCTGCGAGGGAGCGCATTGATCATTTCCCTTCAAGTTGCGGCGATACGTTTTGTCCAAAATGCACGCGCCCGCCGGTAGCGCCCGTGAGGGCCGGGCAAGCCGGCTGCGGGCCCCGCAACCCTGTGCGCTGTGCTGTAGCGGCGCTCGGCGGTGATGCCGGCAACGCTCGCGAGCGGCTGGTTGCGGCGTGCCGTGTTCGCAGTGCTCAGCTTCATCGCCGGCACCTGTATCGCTGAGGCGCTGATCGCAGCACACGTCGGCCGCTTGTCGCAACGCGAGCATCAGGCCGTGGTGAATCAGGTGGCCAGTACACGCTCGCGACTGGAAACGGTGGTCAGCACGACCCTGGCCCAGTCACAGGGACTCGCGGCCTTCGTGGTCAGCGCAGACTCCTTGACGCCCCAACGAATCGAGTCGGTTCTGCGTACGGTGTGTTCGTCCAATCCCATGATCCGGAACATCGGCGTGGCGCCCGACAATGTGGTGCGCCATGTCTGTCCGCAGCAACGTAACCAGGCCGTGTTGGGCTTTCGCTACGAAGACAGCCCCGAGCAATGGCCCGGCGTGAAACGTGCAATGGAACTGCGGCATGCAGTGGTGACCGGTCCGGTGGATCTCGTTCAGGGCGGCCGCGCCATCGTCAGTCGCACGCCGGCCTATCGCGCTGATTCGAGCTACTGGGGCGTCATTTCGATGGTAATGGAACTTCGATCCCTGTTCGCGCAGGCGGACCTTCTGGCGGTGTCCGATGGTGTGCGCTACTGGCTCATTGGCGACCCGCTTCCCGGCGACGAGGCCCGCATGATCATGGGCGATGTGGCAACGATCCCGGAATCCGCGCTGCGCATGAAGGTCGCGGTGCCCGGCGGCGCCTGGACCCTGGTCGCCTACCCGGTTGCGGGCTGGACGCCGCCCTGGACGTTGTTCTGGCTGTCACACGCGCTTGGCCTACTGATGTCTCTGATACTGGCGTGGTTGCAGTGGGCGTTGTTGCAAAGTCGTGCCCGGGCGCGGGGCATGGCGCGTGAACTGAGGGAATTGAACGAGCGCCTGACGCTGAACAACCGGAAACTCGAAGAACTCACGCGCACCGATCCACTGACCGGGATCGCCAATCGCCGTCGCTTCGAGGGCGCCTATGCTGAAGCCTGGAGGCAATGCCTCCGGTCCGGGCGGCCGCTGTCCTTGCTGATGATTGATCTGGACCACTTCAAAGCGATCAACGATCAGCACGGCCATGCCGTGGGCGACGGCTGCCTGATCGAGGTCGTTCGGCATCTGGGCGCCGCACTGCAACAAGCTTCGCAACTGCTGGCGCGCTACGGCGGCGAGGAATTCGTGGTCCTGGCACCGGACCTCGACGCTGCCGGCGCCCTCGAGTTGGCCTCGGGCATCCGTCAGCGCATCGAATCCTGCGAGCTCACGTTGTTGGCCGGCGGATCGGCGCCGATCCGCCTGACCGCCAGCGTGGGCGTGGCGACCGTAGTGCCGGCCGATTCCGATCGTCCCAGTCAGCTGCGCGATGTCGCCGACGCGGCGCTCTACGAGGCCAAGCGCGCGGGCCGCAACTGCGTGCGTCAGCGCACCGTGGGTCGAACCGCCTGAACGCTTCGCCAAAAACGGCGCGATCGTCATTCGGCGAGTGATTCGAGTGCCTGACGGATCAAGTGCGCTTTCTCGGCCAGCGCTTGCGCGTCAGGCTGCTGAGCCTGCGAAAAATCGAAGGCACCCAGGCTCTCGGCCGGCAGTATGTGCAGATGCACGTGTGCGACCTCGAATCCGGCGATCATCATGCCGACGCGGTTGGGAGACAGCGCCTTCTTGATGGCCTTGGCGATGCGCTGGCCGGTCAGCATCAGATGGCTCGCCAGCGGCGCCGGCAGATCGTCCCAATGATCGATCTGCTCGCGGGGGATCAGCAGGACATGGCCGGGGCGGATCGGGGCAATCGTCATGATCGCCACGCATTGATCGTCCTGCATGACAAAATGGCCGGGCAGCTCGCCCTTGATGATCTTGGTGAAAATGCTGTCCACAAGCGCTCCTGTTGCGAAGTCCGGGCGGACCATCGTAGCAGCCGCGCGAACGGTATTCGCGGTGGCGCGAACGGGCTGAAACCTCGGGGTTGAGACGGTAGACTCGTCCCAAGCGTCGCGACAGACGCAACAGCGGTGCCTCGCAAGGGAGGGCGGCACGCTCGCGGAACGGGCACGGTACCGACTCATCACCAGTCGGGGGACTCGATGAATCAAACACTGTTCGCAGCCGATCAGACTTGGGCGCTGGCCGCCATCCTGTTCGGTGCAGGCGCCTTCGGGCTGTGGGCGGAAGGACGCGGCTGGGCACGCTATTTTTCGGGTGCGGTGATCGCGATTGCGGTGACGTTCGCGTTCAGCAACCTTGCGGTCATCCCGGTCGCGGCGCCGATCTACGACTGGGTATGGTCGTATTGCGTTCCGTTCGCAATTCCGTTGCTGCTGCTGCGCGCCGACTTGCGGCGCATCCTCGGCGAGTCCGGTCCCATGGTGGGTGCCTTCGCGCTCGGTGCGGTCGGCACCGTGCTCGGCGTGCTGCTGATCTATTGGCTGTTGCCACTGCCGCTCGGCGAGGACAACTGGAAGCTCGGCGGCGTGTTCACCGCCACCTATGTTGGCGGATCGATGAACTTCGCGGCCACCGCGGACGCGCTGGACCTGCGCGCCGGTGCCATTCTGTCCGGCGCCGTAGCCGCCGACAATCTGGTGATGACGGTGTTCCTGCTGGTGCTGTTCCTGCTGCCGGCCTTGAATGCCTTCGCCAATCGCTTCAGTCAGTCGCGCTCGCCCTTCGCCGAGAACGGCGACATCCGCGACCCGCAGGATGCGCGCCTACCGATCCACGAACTCGGTCTGGCCCTCGCATACGCGGCTCTGGTCTGCGCACTCGGATTCGGCTTCGAGAATGTCAGCGGACTGCGCGGCAGCGGCGTGCTCGTCATCACCGCGCTGTCGGTCGCCTTTGCCAGTCTGTGGCCGAGCCGCGCCACCGCCATGGCGCCCTCGGACCGCTTCGGTTTTCTGCTGATGCAGGTGTTCTTCGCCACGATCGGCGCCAGCGCCAATATCGCGGTCGCCTTTGAAGCCGGTCCGGTGCTGTTCGTGTTCGCGTTCGGCATTCTCGCGATTCACCTGCTGTTTCTGCTGGGACTGGGCCGTGCGTTCGGGCTAACGCTGCCGGAGCTGCTGATCGCCTCGAACGCCAATCTCGGCGGTCCTACCACGGCGGCTGCGATGGCGGCGGCCAAAGGCTGGAGCGCGCTGGTCACGCCGGCCGTGCTGGTCGGCACGCTGGGCTATGTCGTGGCAACCTTCAGTGGAGTCGCTGTGGCAAACCTGCTGCGTGCGATCGGCTGAGCATCAGTCGTGCCACGCGCGCCCGGCGCGTTCGATCAGCGCGAACGCGCCGGCCGGCCCCCAGCCTCCGGCCGCGTACGGCTTGACGCCGAGGCCGGACTGCTTCCAGGCGTCGACGACACCGTCGACCCATTTCCAGGCCTGTTCGACCTCGTCTCGCCGCACGAACAACGTCGGATTGTTGTCGATCACGTCGAGCAGCAGGCGCTCGTAGGCGATGCGGCGGCGCTCGGTATCGGCGCTGGGCTGCGAGCCCAGACTCAGCGGTAGCGCACGCAGCGCCATGCCTTCGCGGGCCAGTCCCGGTTTCTTGTTGATCAGCAGCATCGAGATGTCTTCGTCCGGCTGCAGGTCGATCACCAGACGATTCGCTGTCAGGCCCGCGTTGCCGGCCTTGCCGAAGATCGAATGCGGCACATCACGCAACTGAATGACGATTTGGGTTCTGCGCTCTGCCATGCGCTTGCCGGTGCGCAGGAAAAACGGCACACCGGCCCAGCGCCAGTTGTCGATTTCCGCACGCAGTGCGACGAAGGTTTCGGTATCCGTGTCCTGTCCACGTTCGTCCACGTAGGCGCGAGTGGGCTTGCCATCCGTCAGACCGACCCCGTATTGCCCGCGCACGCTGGCATTGCCCGCCGCCACCGGTGTCATCGGCCGCAGCGCCTTGAGCACCTTGACCTTCTCGTTGCGCACCGAGTCCGGATCGAGATCGGCCGGCGGCTCCATCGCCACCAGACACAGTAGTTGCAGAATGTGGTTCTGCACCATGTCGCGTAGCGCGCCGTATTCGTCGTAGTACGGCCAGCGGTCACCGACGCCTTCGGTTTCGGTCACCGTGATCTGCACGTGATCGATCGTGAGGTTGTTCCAGAGCCGCTCGAACAGACTGTTGGCAAATCGCAGCGCCAGCAGATTCTGCACCGTTTCCTTGCCCAGGTAGTGGTCGATGCGGAACACGCGATCCTCGTCGAAGGCCTCGCCGACCGCGCGGTTGATCGCCTGGGAACTGGCAAGGTCGCGCCCCAGCGGCTTTTCCAGTACCACGCGCGCCGGCGCGGCCGACAGCCCGGCCTGGCGCAAGGTGCCGCAGATCGCCGAATACAGGCTCGGTGAGGTGGCGAGATAGAACATTGGCACGTGAATATCGAGCTGTTTCAGACGCGCTGCGAGTTCGACCACGCCATCGGCACGCGTCGCGTCCCCGCGACAATAGTCGATGCGCTGCAACAAGGTTTCGAGCTTGACCTCATCCACAGGGCTGCCGGTATGGCGCAGCCGAATGGCCTCGGCAACGCGTGCGCGGAAATCCTCTGTCGTGCTCGCTTGCCGGGCCACGCCGACAATCCGGAATGATTCCGGCAGAAAGCCGTCCACGTACAAGGCGTACAGCGACGGAAACAGCATGCGCAGTGCTAGATCGCCGGTGGCGCCGAACAGCACCACGGCGTCCGCACGCAATTCGCTGTCGAGTCGGGGGGGCGTATCCATAAGCCGCGTGATTCCAGTCAGTTCGTCGTTTCGGGAGCCTGCCACGATATCAAGTCAGGCTGGAACCATGGCGGTTTGCGCTGCGCCTGTCTGAGCCTTGATGCGAGACGCCGGGATTCAGGATTGCGGGCCCTCAAACGCGGCGTCACTTCTCGCGCGGCGACAGCGCGACATTGCCATTGGCTCCGGGCCAGTCCGGCGCTTCACTGCGCAGCGGTTCGATCTTGGTGAGCTTGCCGGCGTGCGCCGGGAACCAGCCGGCCCAGGCCGGAAAATGCCGCAGAAAATGGAACACGAAGAACGTGACCACGCGCTGCCAGATCAGCGGGCGATGCGCGTGCTCGCTGACGATGCGTTGGCAGTGCTCGTCGATCAGGCATTCCATGTGCTCGCGCAATCCGGCGTTGAAGGACCGGTCGCGAATCATCAGATTGGCTTCCAGATTCAGCGCCAGGCTCAGCGGATCGAGATTGCTGGAGCCGACCGTAGACCATTCCTCATCCGCCAGCGCGATCTTGGCGTGCAAGGGACGCTCGACGTATTCGTAGATTTCGACACCGGCGCGCAGCAGATAGTCGTACAGCGACATCGCCGCCCAGCGCATGATCTTCTTGTCCGGTTGCCCCTGTAGGATCAGGCGCACGCGCACCCCTCGGCGAGCGGCATTGCGGAACTCGCGCAGTACGCGATAGCCCGGAAAGAAATAGGCGTTGGCGAGCATCACCTCCTGGTTGGCCGAGCGGATCACGGCGCGGTAGTGCTTTTCGATATCGTCGCGATGATTGACGTTGTCGCGGGTCACGAACAACACCTGGGCGCCTTCGCTCTGCGGCAGCGCCGGGTCTGGCGCCCAGCGCGCGCGGCGGCGCCACCAGCGTCGTGCCGGTTTTCCGGCCATGGCGCGCAGCATGAAGTTGCGTATGTCGTCCACCACCGGGCCACGCACTTTCACGGCGTAGTCCTGTTTGCCCTCAGGGCCGAAATCACGCAGGTGGTCATGGGAATAGTTGATGCCGCCGACCCAGGCGTCGGTGGCATCCACCACCACCAGCTTGCGATGCAGGCGCCGGAACAGATTGGTACGCATGCCGAGCAACTTGGGCCGCGCGCCGAACACCTGGACCTGCACGCCGGCCGCACTGAGTTCCGACAGGTACTGCGCGCTGAGGTCCGGTGAGCCGTATCCATCGACCATCAGATTGATGCGCACGCCGCGCTTGCCGGCATCGACCAGCACTTCGTGCAGTTCAAGACCGACCTTGTCCTCGAACAGGATGAAGGTTTCGATCAGCACTTCTTCGCGGGCACCGCGAATCGCATCGAACACGCTGGGGAAGAAGGTCTCTCCGTTGATCAGCAGCTCGACCTTGTTGCTGTCCCGCCACGCAGGATCGCTCATATTTCCACCTCGACGCAGAGTGCGGCATGGTCCGAAAGCCGGGACCAGGGTTTGTCCGAAAGAATGTTCGCGCACCGAATGCGGGCATCGCGATAGTAGACGCGGTCCAGCCGCAGCATCGGCCATCGCGACGGAAAGCTGCGCGCCGCCCGACCGTGCAGTTCGACGAATGCCTCGCGTAGACCGGCTTCGCGACTCAGCGGCTGGTGTGCACGCACGCGCCAGTCGTTGAAATCGCCGGCCACGATCAGCGGCGCCCCCGGTGGCACGCGCTCGTCGGCCAGCTTGCTGAGCAGTTGTAGCTGATGCTGGCGATGCGTTTCGCGCAGGCCCAGGTGCGCGCAGACGACGTGCGTGTCCAGATCCAAACCCGGCAACTCCAGTGCGCAATGGAGCAGGCCGCGACTTTCCGAACCGGCCACTGACACATCGAAATTGTGATGCTGCCGGATCGGAAACTTGGACAGTACGGCATTGCCGTGATGGCCGCCGGGATAGACGGCATTGCGCCCATAGGCGAACTCGCCCCAGATCGTATCGGCCAGGAATTCGTATTGCGGCGCCGTGGGCCAGTTCTCGTAGTGCGTGGAATGCTCCTCGTGTTGACCCAGCACCTCCTGCAGGCACACCACATCGGCCGACACCTCACGCACCGCGTCGCGCAGCTGATGCAGGACGAATTTTCGGTTCAGCCAATTGAACCCCTTGTGCAGATTCAGCGTCAGCAGTCGAAAGGACGTTCGCGTTGCGTCCGAACTCATCGTGTCTTCATTGTTCCGGTAACCAGCGGTATCGATCGTGTTCAAGGCCATTAAGGTTCTCGTCGGGCCAATGAACCCATGCTTAGCGCCATTCCCGACCCACGCCCTCCCCTCGCCTGCCTGGACTCGATGAAACTGAAGAAACACTGGCTGCAGCGCGCCCGAATGATCCTGATGCCGGTGCTGTCGCTGCTCGTGATCGGCTTGGTGGTGACTCGCGTCGATACGATCAAGTGGCACGAAGTAGCTCAGGCCCTCACCAGTTTCGACGCCCTCACCATGGCCGAAGCCTTGGCACTGGCGGCGCTGAGTCTGCTGATCTGCAGTGCCTACGACCTGTTCGGCCGGCACTACATCGGACACAAGCTGCCGCAACCGCTGGTGATGCGGATTGCCTTTGTCGGCTATGTGTTCACACTGAATCTCGGATCGCTGATCGGCGGCATGGGGTTCCGCTTCCGGCTGTACACGCGCTTCGGCCTCAGCGCCGGCGACACCGGCAAGGTCATCGGCACCAGCGTATTCACCAACTGGGCCGGCTACGTGCTGCTGGCCGGGCTGGTGTTCACCATAGCGCCGCCGCACATCACACTGATCCCGCTGCCCTTGCTGCGGGTCCTGGGTCCGGCCCTGCTGCTGGTCGCCGCCGGCTATCTGACGCTGTGCTTTATCGGACACGGACGGGAGTGGGAATTCAAGCGCTGGAAGCTCTATGCGCCGCCGCCGCTGTTCGCCTTGCTGCAACTGGCCGCGTCCAGTGCAAGCTGGCTGTTGATCGTGGCGGTGATCCACCGTTTCATGCCTGAGGAGGTCAGCTATGCGGCAGCTCTGGTGGCCTTGCTGGCGAGCGCCATCGCCGGCGTCGTCAGCTTCGTGCCGGGCGGCCTGGGCGTGCTCGAATCGGTGTTCATTGCCCTGCTGGGCTCGGAGGTACCCGCAAACCGTTTGCTGGGGGCGCTGATCGCCTACCGCATGGCCTACTACTTCATTCCGTTTGCACTGGCGATCCTGGCCTATCTGAGCCTGGAATGGCGCGCGCGGCGCGGGGGCGAGGGGCTTGCCGAAGCCGGCGAGACCAGCTGAGGCTCGGCCGTTCAGTCCTGTCGGCGGAACGTGGCGACCAGCACGTCACGATAGGCCGGCATGTCCACGTCGACCGGCTCGACCGGCGTCACGCCATGAAACACGCGGGAGTCTTCGACCAACGCGGAGTCGAAAGGCGCCGACAAGGTGAAGCTGCCGAGTTCTCGCCGTTCCAGATCGTGAATCGACGTCGTGCCGCTGGCGATGTTGTGACGCCGCACCAGCATCACCAGCACATAGTCCACCCCGTCGCGATGCATGCCTTCCGGTGTAGGCTGGCCGAACTGATCGGCATGCGCCTCGATTCTGAACTGATGCAGTTCGATGAACCATCGCGACGCTTGCGGTGCCAGCGATTCGAACAGCGCCTGCGCCGCCGCCAATATCGTGCGCAGGCTCGCGCTGTTACCGGTCGACTCCGTAACCGGCGCGAACCAGCGGGCGACGCCGCCGTTGAGCGGATTGTAGTCGCGGGTCTGGAAGTGTGGCGCGTGCGCAAGACGCCGTGCCGCCTGCCCGGCCTGCGCCTCGAATGTGGCGTGACGGCGGCGGCGATAGCGCCCGCCATCGGCCATGTGCGTATCGATTTCCAGGTCGTTCCAGCTTTCGGCGAAGGTATCCCAGTCGTGCAGGGCACCGGCGAGTTCCAGCCGCTCGCGCATTTCCGCACCCCGGACAAAGGCGAAGCCCTGGCGCTCGATCCGGCGCTGGAGCGCATTCGTCAATCGTACTTCGGAGTCGGTATCGCTCAATTCGAGGTCCAAGGGAGGCAGGCAAACGACGGAACGTGGATTCTACGACGCGCGCCTCGGCAACTCAGCCGCCCTGTCGAGAGCACAGGCGGATCGTGATCGCGGCCAGCGTTGCGCCGGTGAGATTCGAGATCAGATCCCAGCCGGTATTCACATAGCCACCTACATTGGTGCTCGGCAGACTCAGCACGGCGATGAACTCGATCACCTCGTTGAGGGCGCCGAAGCCGATGCCCGCCGCGACGCACAGGATCAGCAGGCCAAGGCTGGGCTGGATCGCCGCGCCATCGGGGGCTCGCAGACTATGGCTGAGCACGTGCCAGCACACCCAGGTGGTGGTGCCGAACCCATAGGCGTGCACGATCTGGTCGTACTTGAGGTGGTCCGGAATCAGCCACAGCGAATACAGCACGGCCTGATCGCCGTCGTAGGGCCAGCCAGCGGGCACCGGAACCAGGCCGCCGGCCATGTGCAACAGGCCCCAGACCGACAAGGCCCACAGAATCGGTGCGCTGAGCGTCACCCGCGAGTGCAGCAGTCCGATGGCCGCGATCAGCACCAGCATGACCACGATATAGAACACGAATTCGCCGTTGCCGCCGAGCAGCGATACGGCAACCGCCGCGACGATGTAGGCAACGGTGAAGCCGGCGACGCCCCACAGCGAGGGCTTGGCGGACGATACGGTGGTGCTTGGATTCTGCATGGTCAGCTGATGTTGGTCATTGGCGGGAACATACACGCAATCGGCCAGCGTTCGAGGCATTCCGAACGCTGGAACCCAGGAATTCAGGTCATTTTCGCCACCACGCCGAGCGGTAGATGGCGCATCAGCAGACCCATGAGGTTCCACGGCCAGGCCGGTACACAGGCGGTCTGCGGCTCGCGTTCGATGGCGCGGACCAGCATCCGCGCGCCGGTTTGCGCACTGACTTCGAACGGCAGTTTCTGCGCGTGCGCATTCATCTCGGTGCGGATGTACCCCGGATAAATCGTGGAGACACGCACCGGCGAGCCGATCATTTCGGCGCGGATGCCTTCGGCCAGCGCCGCCAACCCGGCCTTGGACGCCGCATAGGCGGTGAGGTGACGCGGCAGGCCCCGCATCGCGCTCATCGACGAGATCGCAACCAGATGTCCGGCGTTCTGTTTGCGGAAGACCTCGATGGCGGCCTCGCATTGCGCCAGCGCAGCCACGAAATTGGTCTCGGCGGCAAGCCGGTTCTGCTCGAAATGGCCGGTGCCGATGCGCTTGCCCTCGCCGACACCGGCGTTGACGATGACCCGATCCAAGCTGCCGAATTCCTCGGCGCACGCCCGGACCACGCGAAACACGGCCTCGTGATCGTTGACGTCCAACGCATGCAGGCTGATGCGGATCTCCGGCGCCGCGGCCTGGAGTTCATCACGCAGCGCCTCCAGCCGGTCGGTGCGCCGCGCGCACAAGGCGAGGTTGCGCCCCAGGCCCGCGAATTCGCGGGCCATGCCTTCGCCCAGACCGGAGCTGGCGCCGGTGATCAGGATGTTCTGACGAACTGTCATGAGTTCGCCGCAGGCTTGCGATTGAACACGCGATTGACCTCGCGCTTCACCGCCTTGAAATACACCGGATACGGCACGAAGCGTTTGAAGCGCCAGATATTGCGCTCCTTGGGATGCGTGAGGATGTGGAAGTCCCCGTGTTCGACACCGGCCTTGATCAGGGCCGCGATCTCCTCGGGTCCGACCTTGGCCTTGTTGACGAGCTTGCGCGTGAACGAATCCAGCGCCGCCGTGGCGGTGCGCTGAGTTTCGGCGAGATTGGTGCGGAAGAATGCCGGGCACACCACGCTGACGCCGATACCGTCGTTGAACAGCTCCGCTTTCAGCGTTTCGGACAGCGCCACCACCGCCGCCTTGCTGGCGTTGTACGGCGACATCTGTGGCGGATGGATCAGTCCCGCCATCGAAGCGATGTTGATCAGCCAGCCGGAGCCCTGCTTCTTCAGCAGCGGCGTGAACACCTTGCAGCCGCGGACCACGCCCAGCAGGTTGATGTCGAGTATCCAGTTCCAGTCGTCGAGGCTGGTGTCCTCGATCGCACCGGCCACCGAGACGCCGGCGTTGTTGACGACGATATCGACGCCGCCCCAGTTGCTTTCCAGCCAGTCGCGCGCCGCGATCAGGTCGGCTTCCTGCCGCACGTCGCAGCTCAGGCTGTGCACCGTGATTCCGGCCGCACTGAGGACGGCGGCCGCCTCCACCAGCCGCGCCGCGTTGATGTCACCGATCAGGACGTTCCAACCGTCCGCGCCATAGATTTCGGCGAGGGCGCGACCCAGGCCGCTGGCACCACCGGTGATGAAAATTCTTTTCTGCGATGGCTTGTCGTGCTGCAGGTCTTGCGTCAAGGCGGGCTCCTCGGTTCGCGCGTTGGCTGTTGTTCTTTCGTAGTGTCGTGTCAGGCGTAGGCGTACGGGCCGCCACGTTCCAGAGCCTTCTTGTAGGCGGGCCGCGCATGAATGCGCTGCAACCAGTCGTAGGTCTTGGGGTAGCTCGCATCGAGACCGCCACGAGCCGATGCGGCTTCCAGCGGAAAACTGATCTGAATATCCGCCGCGCTGATTTCGTCACCCGCGAACCAGGCGAACTGGCTCAGCTCACCTTCGATGTAGTCGAGGTGCAACTTGATCTGCGGGTCGACAAACCCGGCCTGCGCCTTCGCGGCGACCTTGCGTACGATCGGCCGGATCAGGGCCGGCATTGGCGCCTGCGGCATTCGTGTGAACACCAGCTTCAGCAGCAGCGGCGGCATCAGCGAGCCTTCGGCGTAATGCAACCAATAGGAATAGCGGCGTCGCGCCGGGGTGCCTGGGTCGGGAATCAGCCGACCCTGACCGTAGCGTTCCACCAGATATTCGACGATGGCGCCGGACTCGGCGACGGTGTTCTCGCCATCCGTGATCACCGGGGACTTGCCCAGGGGATGCACCTTGCGCAACTCCGGCGGCGCCAACAGGGTCTCCGGGTCGCGTTCGTAGCGCTTGATCTCGTAGTCGAGCTCCAGCTCTTCGAGCAGCCACAGCACGCGCTGCGATCGCGAATTGTTGAGATGATGAACGGTGATCATCGGACGATTATCCTTTGAAGCCTGATTCGGGGTTCGCGCCGATTGTGCGTGAATCCCGACAATGGCGAAACGCGAGCCGGCGTACCGTCCGGCTTGCAGGTTTGTCCGCAAGATAGCCGACAAGACTGATATAAAGGCATCCCACGATCGAGAATTGGCTTCGATGACGGACGATTCCGCAGTCGATCCGCGACTGTTCCAGGACCTGGTGCCGCTTGGCAGTCTCAAGCCGGAGCGCCAGAGGGATCTGGCCCGAAAGGCGCATCTGCAGTCCTTGGCACCCGAGGAGTTCCTGTTTCGGCGGGGCGATGCCGCGGACGAAGCGCTATACCTGCTGGAAGGCGAACTGGTGCTGCAGGACGACCAGGGCAGGCCCCTCAACGCCATCCTCGCCGGCCAGATCGCCGCCCGGCATCGTATCGCACACCAGTCGCCGCGCGCGCTCTCCGCGCGCTGCCGCACGGCCTGTCGCGTGCTGCGGGTGGATGCCGGACTGCTCGACGTGATGCTGGCCTGGGACCAGACCGGCACCTTTGAAGTCCAGGAACTCGATTCCAGGTCCGGGGATTCTGGCGACTGGATGGGTCGCCTGCTTCAGATGAAGAGCTTTCAGCGCGTGCCGCCGGCCAATCTGCAGGCGATGTTCATGCGCCTGCAGGAAGTGTCGGCGCAGCCCGGCGAGGTCATCGTCAAACAGGGTGCCGAAGGCGACTACTTTTACGTGATCGTGGAAGGCCGTTGCCTGGTCACGCGTGAGCCGCCGTCCGGTAAGGCGGTCCGTCTGGCCGAACTGGAATCCGGCAACGTGTTCGGCGAGGAAGCCCTGATCGCGGATGAAACCCGCAATGCCACGATCACCGCGCTGACGCCGTGCCGCCTGATGCGCCTAGCGAAGCAGGATTTCCGCACGCTGCTGGATGAACCGCTGTCACGCCGGATCGATCGAAACGCAGCGCAGGCGCGTGTGGACGCCGGCGAAGCGGTCTGGCTGGATGTGCGTCTGCCCAGCGAATTCCAGGCGGACTCGCTGCCGGGCAGCATCAACCTGCCACTGTACATGCTGCGGCCACGCATCGGCATGCTGAAAACCGAAACGACATACGTCGTGGTCTGCGACAGCGGCCGCCGCAGTTCGGTGGCCGGCTTCGTGCTGACGCAGAAAGGGTTCGACGCCTACGTGCTCGACGGTGGCCTGGACGGCCATCGCGGTTGAAACGGCGTGAAACCGGGATACCGTGCCTCCCGGACGCGGTGCCGGATCACATCGTGTGCGTGGCCCGATCGGCACCCAGCGCGCCAGCCAGCAATGCCTCGATCTTGCCCTGGGTGGCACCGCCATCCTGAGTGCTGAACTGCACGCCGATACCTTGTGTGCGCTGACCCTGCGCCGCCTTGGGCGTGACCCAGACCACCTTGCCGGCCACCGGGATGCGTTCCGGATTGTCCATCAAGGTCAACAGAATGAACACTTCGTCGCCCAGGCTGTATTCCTTGTTCGTGGGAATGAACAGGCCGCCGTTCTTGACGAACGGCATGTACGAGACATAGAGCGCGCTCTTGTCCTTGATGTTGAGCGTGAGAATTCCGGGTTGGGACATGTCGAGTCGGTCTTATCGGGCAGCCGCCATGGCGCGGGCGCCGCGGGCGGCGAGTTGCAGCCAGCGCATCATAATCGACTCGATGCTGAGCTGTGCATTGGCATTGCGTGACAGGGCGCGCAGGCCTTCGATGGCGTCGGTCGACAACTGCTCATAGACGCTGGCCGGCAAACCGGCGTCTCCGGCAACCGCCGAGCGCAGTCCACGGCCGCTCCAGTCGACCAGCCATTCGAAGAACGCCACGGCGTCGCTACGTCCTACCGCGGACGCGGCGGCCAGCGGCGACTGCCGCCGCGAGGCGACCTTTCCCAGCAACGCCGCCCAGTCCCGACGCCGCTCGAGAGTACCGTCCTCATGCCAGCGCACCGCGCGTAGCGGCGCCCCGCCCGCTTCGGTCAAGGCCGATTCGTCGGCGCCTGGGACGTTTTGAACCAACCACCCGAGCGCCATCGCGCGCGGTGGTGTCGGAAAGCGCAGCAACTGCGTTCGGCTACGCAGGGTCGGCGTGAGCAGTCGTGGCCGCTCCGAGATCAGCAGAAAATGAGTGGCCGAAGGCGGTTCCTCCAGCGTCTTGAGCAAGGCGTTGGTGGAGGCGCTGTTGAGCAGGTCGGCCGGATCGACACGTACCACCTTGGCCTGGCCGTAGTGGCTGCTGACCATGACCCGCGACACCATCTCACGGACCGAATCGACGCTGATGTCACGCTTGCCTTCTTCGGGCACCAGCTCCATGCGGTTGGGATGGGAACCGGCGGCGAGCTGCGAGCAACTGCGACACGCGCCACAGGCCCGGTTTTCATGCCGGGCTTCGCACAACAGGTAGTTGATCAGCGCCTCGGCGAACAGGCGCTTGCCGACGCCCGGCGGACCCGCCAGCAGGATGGCATGTGCCAGACGTGAATCGCGGTTGGCATCGACCAGGCGTTGCCATTGTCCGAGCTGCCAGGGCAGCGGCTGCGTCGTCAGTTCACTCATAGATGCCGCTCCAGCGCGAGATCGATTTGCGCCGACACCTCGTCCTGTGCGAGCGCCGCGTCGATGATTTCGTAGCGCGAAGGCGCTGCCGCCGCGCGCGCCAGATAGTGCTCGCGCACGCGCCGTTGAAACGCCAGGTTCTCGGCTTCGAAACGATTGTTGTCGCCGCGCGCGTCGGCGCGTGCCAAGCCCTGTTCGGGCTCGATGTCGAGCAGCAGCACCAGATCCGGCCTGAGCCCCTGCAACACCAGATCGCTGAGCGCGTCGATGTGGCGCAATGCAATACCACGGCCGCCGCCCTGATAAGCGTAGCTGGCGTCGACGAAGCGGTCGCAGATCACATCGCAGCCGGCCTGAAGCGCGGGCCGCACCGTGGCATTGAGATGGGCTGCGCGCGCGGCGAAGATCAACAGCAGCTCGGTCTGCGCGTCCACGCCCTCGTCCCAATCGCCGAGCACCACGCCACGGATCGCCTCGGCCAGCGGTGAACCGCCCGGCTCACGGGTGCGCCGCACGTCTCGGCCGCGACCGCGCAGCCATTGCTCCACGTGCGACACCTGCGTCGATTTGCCGGCGCCCTCACCGCCTTCGAGAACGATGAAACGGCCAAGTTCGCTCATGGACGTTTTCCCAATTGATAGCGTCTCACCGCCTCATTGTGCGCCTTCAGACTGGCCGAAAATTGATGCGTGCCGTCGCGTCGCGAGACGAAATACAGGGCATCACCGTCCGCGGGATGCAGCGCCGCATGCAGAGCAGCCCGCCCCGGCAGGCAGATCGGGCTGGGCGGCAGACCGGGACGTGTATAGGTGTTGTACGGTCCATCGCTGAGCAGATCACGACGTCGCAGATTGCCGTCGAAGGCCGTACCGAGCCCGTAGATGATCGTCGGGTCGGTTTGCAGTTTCATGCCCATGGCCAGGCGCCGCACGAACACGCCGGCGATCTCGCCGCGCTCCTGCGGCACGCCGGTTTCGCGTTCGATGATCGAGGCCATGGTCAGCGCATCGTAGGCGTCGTCGTAAGGCAGGTCAGGCGCGCGCGCCTGCCACTCGTCCTCCAGCGCGCGCTGCATCGCGGTATACGCGCGGCGCAAGAATTCCAGGTCCGTGGTGTCCTTGGGAAAGCGGTAGGTTTCCGGCAGGAAGCGCCCCTCGGGATGCAGTGAGGCATCACCCAGCGCGGCCATCACGTCCTCCGCCTGCAGGGTCTTACGCAAGGCCGAGGATTCGTGCACGGCCTCCATCATTTCGGCGAAAGTCCAGCCTTCTACGATCGTCAGCGAGTGCAGCTTGACGCGGCCCGAGGTCAGCAGCGACAGCGCCTCCAGCGGCGTGATTCGTGGTGGCAGTTCGTATTCGCCAGCCTGGATTGCCGCAGCGCTGCCACGCGCACGCGCGTACAGACGCAGATACACAGGCTGCCGTGGATTCTGAAACCAGCCCTGCGACTGCCACTGTGCAAGCACGCCGCGCAGGCTGCTGCCCCGTGACACATTCGTGCGCTGCGCCTGCGCCAGATTCATGGGCGCAGACAATTGCTGACGCGCATCCAGCCACACCGCGGTGACCGCGAGGGCCGCGATCAGCAACAGGGCGAACAGAGTTCGTAGAGCCCGCATCTCAACTCAACCTTGGGTGCGCCAGTTCGGCGTCGATGCGCGCCGTGACCGGGCCCGGCGCGGACAGGGTGCGATGCTGATAGCGCCGTACCGGCCAGACACCGATCAGGCTGTTGCTGAGCAGGATTTCATCGGACTCAAGCAAACTGTCGCGCGCGGCCTCGCACACCCGAGTCTCGAGGCCGATATGCGCGGCGATACGCAGGATGCGGCCACGCATGACGCCGGCCACGCCACAGCGCGTCAGCTCGGGCGTGTGCAACACGCCGTCATGAACCCAGAACAGATTGCTGCGCGTGCCACAGACGATGTTGTTTTCAGAGTCTCTCATCAGCAGTTCTTCGTCGTCCGCTCGAAACTCGCGGCTCGCCAGGACCTGTTCCAGGCGATTGAGATGTTTGATGCCGGCCAGTGCCGGCTGTGTGGCCAGGCGCAGTTCGCAGTCGCGCAGCCTTACGCCCCGGCTCCAGTGACTGGAGGGATAACGGGGCGCGGCGGAGCGCATCACGATTCGATCGGTGCCGTCATCGTCGGCGCGGTAGCCGCGTCCGCCGGCGCGGCGCGACAGCGTCAGTTTGAGCACGCACGGCGTCACCTCGACGGCCTGCTGCAGATCCTGCCGCAGGATCTCACGATCCGGCGGCGTCATGCCCAGTTGCTGAGCGTCACGCCGAAGATGATCGAGATGGTTGTCGATGTCCAGAATCATTCCATTCCAGTTCAGACAGGTTCTGAATACACCGTCACCGTAGTGCAGCGCGCGCAGCCCGGCCGGCAGGCCGGCTACGGTCTCGCCGTTGAACCAGACCGCCTCAGACATGCTTCGCTCCCAGTGCCAGCAACAGGCCGCGTGCCTTGGCGCGTGTTTCGGCGAGTTCGCGCTGCGCATCCGAATCGACGACGATGCCGGCACCGGCACGCAGCACGACTCGTGCGCCCGCACCGTCCTGCTTCCAGTGCAGGCTGCGAATCAGGATATTGCTGTCCATGCGCCCGTCTCGCGAGTAGTAGCCCATGCAGCCGGTGTACGCGCCGCGCGCCTCGCCTTCGAGTTCGGCGATGATCTCCATCGAACGCAGCTTGGGGCAACCGGTGATGGTACCGCCGGGAAACACGGCTCGCAGGACCTGACCGGGGCCCACCGCCTGCCGCAAGCGGCCACGCACATTGGAAACGATGTGGTGGACGTGCGCGTAGCTTTCGACTGACATCAGTTCGCTGACCTCGACCGAACCCGGCTCGCAGACACGTCCCAGATCATTGCGCTCGAGGTCGATCAGCATGACGTGTTCGGCGCGTTCCTTGAGGTTGCCGATCAGTGCGGCGCGTTGTGCCAGATCGGCTGTGGCATCCGCGAGCCGGGGGCGTGTACCCGCGATCGGGCGTGTTTGCACGCGATCGGCATCGATCTGTACCAGCCGTTCCGGCGAAGAGCTGAGCACGGCCTCCCCGTTCCAGCGCAGCGAGCCGGCGAACGGCGCCGGATTGCTGAGGCGCAATCGGCGATACAGCTCGGCTGGCGTGACATCGTCCGCAAGCCGGGCTCGCCAGATCCGCGAAAGATTCACCTGAAAGGTGTCGCCGGCTCGCAGGTAGTCCTGGATCGCCTTCACACCATCAAGAAAGCCCTGCGGCGCATCCTCGAGCACCTCGGTTGCGGCAGCGCGCGCCGGCAGATCGGGCAGACCCGGCGCCGCCTGCAGATCGGCGTGCATCGCCTGCAACTGCCCGCCATCTTGCTCGGCGATGAGGTGACAGACCTGCTCGGCCCGGTCGTAGATCAGCGCGGCCGGACAACGTACGGCCAGCGCCAGCGGCAGGCCCGATGTGGATGCAGGCAAATGCAGGCTCGGTTCCGCCAGGGCCCCGGCTTCGTACGCCAGAAACAGGAACCAGCCGCCGACAAAGGGGAGCTCCGGATCACGCGAGGAAGGCCGCGCTTCGCGACGCACCCAGGCGTCCAGGGCCTCGAAGAAGTCACCGCCGTCCGCCGACACGCCGTGCGCACGCAGTTGGCGATCGGCGCCAACTTCCAGCCGCCCCTGGGGGAACGCGAACAACACGTCGTAGCGGCCAGCCTGGGGATGCGCGGCCACGCTTTGCAGCAGAAGCGGATAACGCAGCGGCATCGCCGCATGCAGGTCCAGCAGATCCACCGGACCCGATACACGGGATCGCAGCGTCGTCACCGTGTGCTCCTGGCTGGGGTCGGCCGTCGTGGCGCCCGCAGCTGGGCGCACGCCATGAGCGTCAGATGCGTCGGAACGCGACCGTGCCGTTGGTACCACCGAATCCGAACGAATTCGAGACCACGACGTTCAGCTCGCGTTCCTTGGGCACCTTCGGCGTGTAGTCCAGATCGCAGCCCTCGCTGGGATTGTCTAGATTGATCGTTGGCGGCACGACCTGATCGCGCAGGGCGAGCAGCGAGAAAATCGCCTCGATGCCGCCCGCGGCACCGAGCAGATGCCCAGTCATGGACTTCGTGGAGCTCACGGACAGCTTGTAGGCGTGCTCGCCACAGGCCTGCTTGATCGCATCCGACTCCACGGCATCGCCGGCCGACGTGGAGGTCCCGTGCGCGTTGATGTAGTCGATGTCTTCGGGATTGAGCCCGGCATCACGCAGGGTGTTGACCATGCAGCGATAGGCGCCCCCGTTGCCCGGCAAAGTGATGTGATAGGCGTCACTGGACATGCCGAAACCGATCACTTCGCCGTAGATCTTCGCGCCGCGTGCCTTGGCGGATTCGTAGTCTTCGAGCAGCAGGACGCCGGCACCGTCTCCGAGAACGAAACCGTCCCGATCCCGATCCCAGGGCCGGCTGGCGTGCTCCGGATCGTCGTTGCGGGTGGACAGTGCCCGTGCCTGGCAGAAGCCCGCCAAGCCCGCGGGACTGGAGCCATGTTCAGCGCCGCCGACCAGACAGGCATCGATGTCACCGGCCTGGATCAGGCGTGTACCCACACCGATGGCGTGGGTGGCCGTCGTACAGGCACTGACGACCGAGAAATTGGGGCCGGCGATCTTCAGTTCGATCGAAATGTAACCGGCGACCATGTTGATGATGCTGGCCGGCACGAAGAACGGGGATACGCGACGCGGCCCACTCTTGTGGAGCTGCGCCACCTCATCCTCGATCGTGCCGATACCGCCGATGCCGGAACCGACCACCGCACCGATCCGGTCGCGATTCTCATCGGTGATCTCGTAACCGGCATCGGCGATCGCCTGTTTCGCCGCCGCCACGCCGTAGTGGATGAAAGGATCCGTCTTGCGGACCTCCTTCGGACCCATCCAGTCTGCAGCGTTGAATTCACGGACCAATCCCGCAAAACGTGTCGTATAGGCCGACACGTCGTACTTTTCGATCGGACCGATCCCGCTTTTTCCGCCCAGGATGTTATCCCAGGCAGTCTTTACGTCGTTACCGACCGGGGACACGATCCCCAGGCCGGTGACGACTACACGGCGACGATTCATTGCGATGAGATTCCGGCGGGCGGAGGGAGAATCAGGAGGCTTGGCCGGTATGGGCCTTGATGTAGTTGATGACGTCCTGGAACGTCACGATCTTTTCAGCTTCTTCGTCGGGGATGTCGATCTCGAATTCCTCTTCGAGCGCCATGACCAATTCGACCGTGTCGAGCGAGTCGGCACCCAGATCCTCGACAAAGGAGGCGTCCGGGGTGATCTGATCTTCGCTGACCGACAGTTGCTCGGCGATGATCTTCGTGACCTTCTCTTCTAAGCTGCTCATGCATCACTCCTAAGGAATAGAGATACGCGACCGTGCCTGTTTGTGCTTACGAATCGCGTTACCGGTTCATCGCCGGCGGGCCAAACCCGACGGCGATTGTAGAGAACTGCGCCTACGCGATCTACCATCGTGGGCGCTTGAGTTTTCTGAGTTTTTGTGCAGTCCAACAATGCCGCCACGCGGCCTATTGCATATACATCCCACCGTTCACATGCAGGGTCTGACCGGTGACGTAGCCGGCATCGGGTGAAGCCAGGTACAGCACCGCCGCGGCAATATCATCCACGCTGCCGAATCTCGGGATCGAGGTCCGTTCCAGCAAGGTCTTGCGCGCGGCCTCGGGTAGCTCGCGCGTCATGTCGGTATCGATGAAGCCGGGCGCGACCACATTGACCGTGATTCCACGACTGCCGATCTCCGAAGCCAGCGATTTGCTGAAACCGACCAGCCCGGCCTTGGCCGCAGCATAATTGCCCTGCCCCATATTGCCCATGCTGCCGACCACCGAGCCGACGCTGACGATGCGACCATAGCGCGCCTTCATCATGCCGCGCAGCACCGACCTCGAGCAGCGGAACACGCTGGTGAGGTCCGTTTCGAGGACCTGCTGCCAGTCCTCGTCCTTCATGCGCAACACCAGCTGGTCCCGTGTCACGCCAGCATTGTTGACGAGTACCGACACCGTTTCGAGTTCCTTGACCAAGGCGTCGATCGCTGCGGGATCGCGCACATCCAGCACCCGGCCCTCGCCACCGAGCGGTGACAGCGCCTCACTGATTGCGACGGCGCCGGCTTCGCTGGTCGCGGTACCGATCACGCGTGCGCCGGCCGTCGCCAGGCGCATGGCGATGGCGCGACCGATTCCGCGACTGGCGCCCGTGACCAGCGCCAGTTGCCCCGACAAGACGCCCGCAGGCGATGAATCTGACGACATCTAGTTCGCTCCCAGGTGCTGCAGCGCCGCGTCAAAGCCGGCATCGTTCTCCAGCGCGAATGCCGGCACATCGGCCGCGACTCGCTTCATCAGCCCAGTTAATACCTTGCCGGGCCCGCACTCGCATGCAGCCTCCGCGCCATCGGACACCAGAGCCTGCACGGTCTGCGTCCAGCGTACCGGGCGGAACAGCTGATCGCGCAGTGCGTCACGGATGTCATCGGGATTCTGGCGCGGCTCGGCGTCCAGATTGTGAAGCACCGGAAACGCCGGCGCTTTCACTTCAATCTGGCTCAGCCGCTGGTGCAATTGCTCCGCGGCGCCGCGCAACAACGAACAATGCGAGGGTACCGACATCGCCAGTTTCTTCGCGAGTTTGGCGCCCTTGGGTTTCGCGTTCACCAACAGCCAGTCGAGCGCCTCGGTCTGGCCGGCAACGACGACCTGCCCCGGCGAATTGAAATTGGCCGGCTCGAGGACGTGATCACCCGGATAGTCGGCGCACAGCGCCTCGACCTGATCGTCGGCCAGCCCCAGTAGCGCGACCATGCCACCGGTGCCGGCTGGAACCGCCTGCTGCATCAACTGCCCGCGAAGCTCCACGAGCTTGAGCGCATCGGCAAAATCGAGACTGCCGGCGGCAACCAGAGCGCTGTATTCGCCCAGGCTGTGCCCGGCCACCGCGGACGGCACCGCCTCGCAGCGGCGGGACCAGGCGCGCCACACCGCCACGCCGGCTGCCAACAATGCCGGTTGCGTACGTTCGGTGCGATTGAGTTCGTCATCAGGCCCCGACTGGACGAGTCCCAGAAGGTCCCAGCCTAGGATTTCTGATGCTTCCTTCAAAGTATCGGTCGTCTCGGGCGCACCCAGCGCCGCGAGCATGCCGACCGACTGTGAGCCCTGTCCCGGAAACAGGAGGGCATATCTCATTCGGGAACCTCTCGTTCTCTTTTGTAGGGTCTGGGCCTTTCCAGGCCGCCGGTAAACGAACGGAACACGAAGCCATAAGCCAAGGCACAAAGCGTGCCGTAGAAATGTGACTCCAGCGCAACCCGTCCCCCGATCGCCGCTTCGTCCGAGACCGGCGTACCGGTGATCGACTCGTAACCTAGTTTACCGAAGAGATAGAGCAAACATGCAATCGCGATCCAGTCGCGCTTGAGCGCCTGACGCCCGAGCCCCAGAAGGAACAGGCCGTGAAGCATGCCAGACAGGCCGACGTAGCGGGCCATCGACGGCACGAACGCGTACAGACACAAGGTCATTCCGATGCCGATGATCCCGATCCGGCGCAACCAGACCCAGGGCGACAGCCGGTCCGGGCACAGCAGCACCAGCATCACGATGCCGATTTCATTGAGCATCAGGTGATACCAACCGAGGTGCACGAAATTCCCGCTCAGGAATCGCCACCACTGCCCGTCCGCGATCTGGTCCCGGTCATACCGCAACCAGCCACGTCCAGTGTCGCCGAACAGTTCCAGAACCAGGGACAGCAACATCACCACCAGCGGCGCGATCCACACGCCACGGGAACTCATGGCTCGGTTCCACAGTCCCTGCAAGATGTCGCTTGCCCGACCCAATCCGGCTTCAGAGCTTTGGACGGACGTTTCGGCGTCGGTCCGTGGTCCCCGTTTGCTATCATTCATCCAGTCGTTCTATTCGCAAAACTAGTGCTCCCCATGAATCTGACCGCTGCACGGCGCTCTGTCGCCGGCTCCAACTTCTGCCGCCCGAACACATCGCATCGGCGCGCCCAGCGTCAACACGGTTTCACCTTGATCGAGATCATGGTCGTGGTAGTGATTCTCGGCATCCTCGCCGCCATCGTGGTGCCGCGCATCATGAGTCGGCCGGATGATGCCCGAATCGCGAAAGCGAAGCAGGACATTCGTGTGATCGAAAGCGCGCTCGAACTGTACCGGCTCGACAACTTCTACTATCCAAGCACGCAGCAGGGCCTGGAAGCGCTGGTGCAGCAGCCGGGCGGAGAACCGCCGGCGAAGAACTGGAAGCCCGGCGGCTACCTCAAGAGCATGCCCAAGGACCCCTGGGACCGTCCCTATCAGTATCTGAATCCCGGCAGCCACGGCGAATACGACATCTACAGCCTGGGCGCCGACGGAACACCGGGCGGCGACGGTGTCAATGCCGATCTTGGCAACTGGGCTGCGGAATAGGCGGAGCGCCACCTCAAGGCGCGATCGGGATGACTGGCCAGCAAGCGGGATTCGGGGTTGGGAGGGCCGCTTTCTCGGGACCCGGATCCCGAAAGAACGGTTTCACCCTGCTCGAGATCATCGTGGTGATGCTGATCATCGGCATCATGGCGACGTTCGCAATGCTGTCGATCGGCGGCCGCAGCTCGGATGACCGCCTGCAGGCCGAGGCCAGCCGTCTGCGCAAGGTCATGGCGCTGGCCGCCGACGAATCCCTGTTCAAGGGCGAACAGCTCGGCCTGCTGGTGGAGACCAGCGGCTATCGCCTGCTCGTGCTGGGCAGTGGCGGCTGGGTGCCCTATGTCGGCGGCGCCGCCTTGCGTCCCCATCCTGTCCCGGAGCCGATCGTGATGACGCTGAGCGTGGAAGGACGCCCGACCCCCTTGCACGACGCGCAGGCGACGCCCGAAGACGAGGACGACGACGAACCGTCCAGCGACGGCCGTCTCGACCTGAGCGGCGGCGACGACGTCGGCAGTGGCCCGGCGCCACAGGTCATGGTGCTGTCCAGCGGTGAGATGACGCCGTTCTCGCTGGAATTCTCGGTGCCCGATCAGCCCTCGCGCTATCGCGTTGAAGGCGACCTGATGGGTCGCGTCAAGTCGGGCAGGACCGACGAGGGTGACGATGCGAGCGGACGGCCATGATCGGGCGTGAAATAGGGGTTGGGGGATCGGGACCGGGGACCCGGGACCCGGGTCCTGGGAAAGGCGAGCGTGCATCGACCGGGATGGGGCGAGGCGATTTTCCTTTCGCTCGGCTTCTGCGAGAACGGTGCATGCTCGGCGGTGAGGCGCCTATCCCGCAGCGTTTCAAACCCGGGTCCCGAAGAAACGGCTTCACGCTGATCGAGATCATGGTCGCCGTCGCCGTGCTGGCGATCGCGATGGGCGCCTTGCTCGCGGGCATGGCGCAGTACACCAGCGCCGCGTCGCGCCTGCGCGAACGGACCTTCGCGGAAATGGTCGCGCATAACCGTCTCACCGAAATACAGCTTGATCGCGAATGGCCCGACGTCGGCCGCAGCGATGGCGACGTGGAACTCGCCAACATCGAATGGCGCTGGTTTGTCGAAGTCAAGGAAACCCAGGACGACAATCTGCGTCGGGTCGACGTTCGCGTTCAAGCGCGCGACCGCGAGGAGAACCTGGCGACGCTGTCGGCGTTCCTCGCCAATACGGGGCGTGGCAATTGAACGCGCCTGCCCGCCGGAACCAAGGCGGATTCACCCTGATCGAGATCATCGTGGTGCTGGCGGTGTTCGGCGTGTTTTCGGTGCTGGCCTATGGTGGTCTCAAAAGCGTGCTCGACAGCCGTGTCGGCGTGGAACGCTCGCTCGACCGGACCGCGGCGATCCAGCGCGCCTACCAGCGCCTGCGCAATGACCTGCAGTCCTTGGCGCGGCGCCCGATACGCGACGGTTTCGGCGATACCCAGCTGGCGTTCATGGCCGACGTCAATGGCATCGTTGAATTCACGCACAACGGTTGGCAGAACCCCTTGCTGCAGCCGCGCTCGCAGCTCGAACGCGTGGGCTACCGGCTGCGCGAGGACAAGCTGGTGCGCTATTCGTGGCGCACGCTCGACCGATCGCAGGACGCCACGCCGACCGAGGTTGAAGTGCTCGATGGCGTGGACAGTCTGCGCTGGCGCTATCTCGACGCCCAGGCGCAGTGGCAGGAAAGCTGGCCAGCGAATGCCTCCACCATCAGCAACGTGGCGACGCAGGACGAGGATCCGGGCAGTGTCGGCCTGCCCGTCGGCGTGGAACTGACGCTGGAACTCGAGGACTACGGCGAGATCCGCCTGCTGTTCGGCAGCGGCATTGCGCCGGAAGCCGCCGGCTCGCAAAATGCTGGAGCCCCGACATGAGACGCCCGATCGCGCGGCAGCCTCGCGGCATCGCCCTGATCACGGCGGTATTCGTGGTGGCGCTGGCCACGATTGCGGCGACCGCCTTGCTGGCGTCCACGCACAGCGGCATACAGCGCGCGCAAACCTACCTGGAGAGCGAATCCGCGTGGTGGTACGCACAGGGTCTGGAATCCTGGGGTACGGCGATCCTGGAACTGGACGCCAAGGAAACCGAAACCGACAGCCTGGCTGACATCTGGGCGCAGCAACTGCCGCCCCTGCCGGTCGAAGGCGGCACGCTGGTCGGCAGCATCACCGACCTCCAGGGCCTGTTCAACGTCAACAATCTGGCCGTGCGCGATGTCCAGAAGCAGCAGATCTATCTGACGCAGCTGAACAATCTCCTCACCGGCGGCTGCATCGACGGCATGCAGGACGTCCAGGGTTTCGACGCCGGCGGCATCGCCAATGCAATCAAGGACTGGATCGATGCCGACGACGAGCAATCGTTTCCGGGGGGCGGCGAAGATCTGAGCTATCTGAGCCTGACGCCGTCCTATCGCGCAGCCAATCGCCCGATGCAGGACGTTTCCGAGCTGCTCGCAGTCCAGGGCATGACGCCGGAGCTGTACCGTCTGTTACGCCCGCACCTCACCGCCCTGCCCGAGGAAACTACGATCAACGTCAATACCGCCACGCCGGCGGTGCTGTGCGCGCTGGCGCAGGACGACGCACAGCGCCGCACGCTCGAATCCTTCGTCGAAACCCGTGAGGAACAACCGCTGGAAAACCTGGACGATCTGGCCAGCCCCGACAGTCCGTTTCCGGCCGAACTCGGAGATTACATTTCCGTGACCAGCAATTATTTCCAGGGCCGCGCCGCAGCCTTCATTGGCAGCGGTCGCGTCGTTCTTTATAGTCTGATCCGTCGGCCGACTGGGGGCACTCCAATCATTCTCGGCCACAGCACCGATAGTCAATAAGCCTTGCGCGAAACCCTCTACATACGCCTGCGCGACTCCGCGTTGGATGCCGCCACGCCTTTTCGCGTGGACGGCGCTGCGCCGGGCGGCACCCGGGTATCGCGCCTGGGCGACGTGCTCGACGAATGCGCCGGTCGTCGCGTCGTGGTGTTCGTGCCAGGCACGGACGTTCGCCTGTCACAAGCCGCCGTCCCCGCGCGGCAGGCCAGCAAGGCCTTGCTGGCGATTCCCTACGCGCTGGAAGACCAGCTCGCCGACGATGTGGAAACAGTGCATTTCGCGCTCGGCGCCAGGCTGGCCGGCGGCGAATGGCCCGTGGCCGCCGTGTCGAAGGCCCGGCTCGGGGCCTGGCTCGAACCGTTCCGCACGCGCGGCACGCGCATCGATTTGCTGCTGCCGGAATCGCTATGCCTGCCGCTGCCCGGCGACGGACGCTGGAGCGTACTGATGGAGACCGAACTGGCCACGGTCCGCAGCGCCGCTTTCGGCGGCTTCGTGTGTCGCCCCGACGACCTGCTGACCTACCTCGATCTCGCTGACCCGGAACGCGCTCTGGGGCTGCAGATCATCACGCCGCGCGATGTCGCGACCGACTTCTCGGCCTTGGGCCGCAGCGTCGACGTGGTTCCCGAGTTCGGTGCCGCCCTCGACGCACTGATCCGGCATCATCAAGCGGCCAATGCCATCAATCTGTTGCAGGGCGACTATGCGCCGGCCTCGGACATGCGCCGTGCCTGGCTGCCGTGGCGGCGCGCGGCAGTGCTGGCGGCGGCCTGCCTTCTGGTCCTGGCGATCGGCGGCGTCGTCGACCTGCTGCGTATCGGCGCGGCCGCGGACGCGCAGGTCGAAGCGAATTTGCAACGATTTCGCCAGCTGTTTCCCGGCCAGACCCGTGTCGAGGCGATCAATCTCGATTCCATGATCGCCGCGGAATTGCGACGCCTGCAGGGTGGTGGCGACACCGGACTGCTGTTCCTGATGCAGCGCTTTGCCGCTGGCATGAACGCCTCGAAAGGCCTGTCGCTGCGTGGCCTGCAGTGGCGCGACAATGCCTTGTATCTGAACATGACCGGCACCGATCTGCAGACCCTGGAAACGCTGCGGGCCTGGTTCGAGCAGCAGACCGACGTGGCGATGGAAGTGGAGTCGGCCAATGCTGGCAGCTCCGGCGTACAGATCCGCCTCAAGCTCACGGCCGTGTCATGAACGAATCCCTGCGCGAACTGCTGGGTCACTATCAGGCACTGGAATCACGCGATCGCCGAATCCTGCTGATCGGCGGCATCGTCGTATTGCTGACGATTCTCTATCTGGCTGTGTGGGAGCCGCTCGCGGCCGCCCATAGCAACGCACATGACCGGCTCGAACAGGCCCGAGCCACGGCCGAGCGCCTCGAGGTGCTGGGTGCGCAGACCGGCCCCGGCGCGCCACGCAGCGGAGCCACAACGGTCATCGGCGCCGGTCAATCATTGCTCTCGGTGGTGGACCAGGCCGGCAAGAACAGCACCCTCGGCAAACCGCTGACGCGTATCCAGCCGGATGGCGACGACACTGTCCGTGTCTGGCTCGAAGCCGTGTCATTCGACGCCCTGGTGCGCTGGATCGACGAGCTCAAGAAGCGCTACGCGCTCGAAGTGGTGTCCGCCGAAATCGAGAACGAGAGCGCCGGCGTGGTCAACGCCCGCCTCTCCCTGGAACGGGCACGATGAAGCTGCGCTGGCTGATCGTGCTCGGACTGGTCGCCTTCCTGATCACCCTGGTGGGCGCGGCGCCGGCTGCGAATCTGTGGCAATGGTTCAAGCCCGACGGCATCGCCGTGGAACTCGACGGCCTCGACGGCACGCTCAGCCACGGACGTGTCGCCACCGTCAGTGCCGGCGGCCGTCCGCTGGCGGGGCCGCTGGAATGGCGCCTGCAACCGCTGTGGCTGCTGCTGGCCAAGGTCTCGGTTGCGCTGCGCAGCGAAGGCGATGTCAACGGCCAAGGGCATTTGCGGGTTTCGCCGTTCGGTGCGCTGAGCGTCAGCGATCTGGAACTCGAAGCGGCCCTGCCCGACGTATTGCGCAATTCCGGCTACGGCTACCTGCCGATCGATGGACGCTTCTCACTGGACCTGCGCGCACTCGACCTGGCCGGACGCCTGCCGACCGCGATCGACGGCCAGCTCGACCTGCGCAGCCTGCAATGGAAGTTTGGCCGCACGCCGCTGGCCCTGGGCAGCTTTCGCGCGATCCTGAGCACCGAGGGCCGCACCCAGCACGCCGCGATCAGCACCGTGGACGGTACGCTGGATGTATCCGGCGAAGGCACGCTTGACGCCGAGGGTGCATACGATCTGCATCTGCAATTGAAGGCCAAGCCGGGCACGGAGCCGCAGTTGCAGAACCTGCTGCGCGGCCTGGGCCGCCCCGACAATCAAGGCTACTACCACTTCCGCACACGAGGAACCGCGAAGCCATGAGTTGGTCCCCGCATGTCACGGTCTCCGTACTCGTCGAAAAGGACGGGCGCTTCCTGATGGTCGAGGAGCGTGTCAACGGCGCGCCGGTGATCAATCAGCCGTCCGGTCACTGGGAGCGCGGCGAGACACTGTTTGCCGGCGCCATTCGCGAAACCCTGGAAGAAACCTGCTGGGACGTGGAGCTGACCGCTCTGCTCGGCGTCTACGAGTACGAGCCGCCGGAACTCGGCTACACCTTCATCCGCTTCATGTTCATCGGCCGCGCGCTGAGCGAACGCCCTGATCGCGAGCTGGACAAGGCGATCCTGCGGAGCATGTGGCTCAGCGAGGCCGAGATCCGCAAGCAGATCGAACGCCACCGAAGCCCGATGGTGCTGCGCGCCATCGAGGACTACCTAGCCGGCCACCGCTACCCGCTGAATCTGGTGCAACACCAGACGGATTTCGCCAGTCTGCCCGCTCTCTAGACAAGCGCGATACGCGCGCCGTGGCGACGTATACCGCACATTTCTGTTGGTCATCGGCAACGGCGCTTCAGCGCGCGATGTCGTGAGCGTCCGGACGCCTTGAATCGACCCCGCCGCGTGATCTGCCCCGTGGCCACGGGCGTACAGAAATAAGTACAATGCCCACCAGCTTTCACGCGAACACACGGCCGAACACAATGGACGCAATCAGCTACTCGGCGTTTCGCAGCCAATTGGCGCGGACACTCGACAAAGTCAACGACGATCACAAACCGGTGTTGATCACCCGGCAAAACGGCAAACCGGCGGTCGTCATCAGTCTCGAGGACTTTCAGGCCTACGAGGAAACCGCGTATCTGATGGCGAGCCCGCACAATGCCCAGCGCCTGAACGAAGCCATCGCGGACATCGAATCCGGACAGACGACTCCGCGTGAGCTGCTCGAAGAATGATTCTGTCGTGGGCGCGACACGCCTGGGACGATTATCTGTATTGGCAACAGACTGACAGGAAGACGCTCAAACGCATCAACGCGCTGATCCGGGACATACAACAGCAACCATTCGAAGGCCTCGGCGACCCGGAGCCACTGAAGCACAACGGGTCCGACTACTGGTCGCGCCGCATCGACCGCGAACACCGTCTGGTCTACAAGGTCACCGAACAGGCGATCCTGCTTGCGCAATGCCGTTATCACTACTGAGCACACCGACACCGCCCTTTCCAAGAACCGCACCTTGTCCTCCCCCGCTCCCCACGTCATCGTCGGCCTGTCCGGCGGCGTCGACTCCGCCGTTTCCGCGCTGCTGCTCAAGCGTCAGGGCTACCGCGTGTCCGGTCTGTTCATGGTCAACTGGGCTGAGGACGAGCAGGCCTATTGCAACTCCGCCGAGGATTTCCAGTCCGCGCGCGAGGTCGCCGACGAACTGGAGATTCCGCTGCACCGCGTGGATTTCTCACGCGAATATCGCGAGCGCGTGTTCGCCAGGTTCCTGGCCGACTACGAGGCCGGGCTGACACCGAACCCTGACGTGCTGTGCAATCGCGAGGTCAAGTTCCAGCCGTTCCTCGAATATGCCACGCGCCTGGGCGCGGATTTCGTGGCGACCGGACACTACGCGCGCCTGGAAATGGCCGACGACGGCCCGCGCCTGCTGCGCGCGGCGGACGACAACAAGGATCAGACCTATTTTCTGGCAGCGGTGGCACGCGAGCAGTTCTCGCGCGTGCTGTTTCCGCTCGGCGGCCTGACCAAGCCCGAGGTCCGCGAACTGGCGACGCAGGCCGGCCTGCCCAACCACCGACGCAAGGACTCCACCGGAATCTGCTTCATCGGCGAGCGTCCGTTTCGTGAGTTCCTGGCGCACTATCTCAAGCCGCAACCGGGACCGATCGTCGACGACAGCGGTCAGGTCATCGGCCAGCATCAGGGCCTGAGCTTCTACACGCTGGGGCAGCGTCGCGGCCTGTCAGTCGGCGGTGTGCGCGGCGCGCGTGACGCACCCTGGTATGTCGTGGCCAAGCATGCGCCCGGCAATCGGCTGCAGGTCTCCCAGGACGCGGCGCATCCGTCGCTGATGAGCACGCAGCTGCGCACGCGCCCATTCCACTGGATCCGGCAGCCGGAGCCGCTGCCGCAGCGCTTGCACGCGCGGCTCCGCCATCGCCAGGCGCTGCAGGCCTGCGCCGTCACGCAGCTTCCGGACGGCGCCTTGGAACTGCGCTTCGAGCGGGCGCAGCGGGCTGCGGTCGCCGGTCAGTACGCGGTGCTCTACGACGGCCAGGAGTGCCTGGGCGGCGCAGAGATCCGCGCCTGATTGCCCGGTGCGCCTCGGTTCGCAGATGGTCGACTGTCCGGTGGCGATCGGGCTCACGTCCAGCCCGTCGAGCTCCAGGCCGAGTTCGGGCGGCGCCGGTTCCGGCAACAACAGGGTCACGTCGTCGTCGGGCCGCCGCATCGGCTCCGGGCGCTGCAACTCCGGCCGCCATTCGGTTTGCGCGAACACCGGTAGCGCAAGGAACACTGCGATGATTTCAGCTCATCGCTGCGACCAAACGTGTGGGTGAACCAAGTGGTATCCCGGCTGCATAACAACACCTGCGCAGCGGTGCCAAGCCCGGCTTCCCGGCCAGCCGGTCTTTCTCGGCATTAGCCTACAGCAGCCTCTGAGCGTCGCTCTCGAGCGCGCCGCTTCATTCGCCTTCCAGCAACTCGATAAAGATCGGGTTGGAGTAGAACCAGAGGTCCTGCCAGGCATCCTCGTTGTCTTCGTCGGGCTCGGGCTCCAGCTCATCGGTGTTGGTGCCTCTGACGCGCAGATAGAGCGCGTGGCGCACATCGTCCAACCGATAGTTGATGACTTTGTAAGCGCCATCCCTTTGCCAGTCGTCCACTGTGAAACGGGCCAGTACTTCGGCGGACGGGTTGTGGTCGCTGTCGGCCGCTGCCGCACCGCCTGAGACCTGACCGACGATCAGGTCCACACGTTTGACCTCCGGGCTATCGCCGTGGTGATTCTGCGTGTCCGGGTCCATGAAGCGGATGCTCACGGAAACATTCGTCCCCGGGGCCACCTTGAGTGCTTCCCCGATGCCGACTCGGCGGTCGCCGGTACTGGCCTGGACCCACAGTTCCGAAACCAAATCGCCGGTGGTGACGAAGATCCGTCCGGCGCGGATGGCGTCGAAGATGGCCTGGTAGCGCTTTTCGGCCAAGACATAGGTCTTGGAATACTCGCCCGGCCAGAAATCCGCGCCGCCTTCGCTCCAGTGGATGTGGCTGTCGGAATTGGCGGTGATCCACCAACGGCGGCCCTCACCGAGCATGGAATCCCAGAAGCCTCCCAGCCTGGCGGTCATCTGGTCATAGCCGCCCATTGTGGGGTAGTCCCGATAGCCGCCACGCGGCCGCTGGTCTCCGAAATACTGTTCGTACAGGGTCGGCGACAGGCCACGATCCATCTGGGCGGTCGCCTGGTGCCCGGGAGCGCCTTCCATGCCTACGGCAATATCAGGCGCCAGATCGTTCCAGGCGCGGAGTTCCGATGGCTCGGTCATCCCGTATTCGCCCAGCCCGGGAGCGGATCGGGAGGGATGATGCGCGATCACCAAGGGGGGGCGCGCGAGCGCTTTCATCTCGCTCAGCGCTTGGAGCATGCGCGGCTCGGTATCCCACTCGGGATCCTCCGGCCAGGGCTCACGCTTGTTGAAGCGGCTCTCGATGCGATGCAGGTCGTCCGCCTCTTCGTGCGAGTGCGGCATGATCAGGCTGGAGTGATCCGCACCCGGAGTATCGAATTCCATGCCGAAGAACTGGAGAACTTCCGGTACGGCGGCGCGCGATTCGAGCAGCTCGGGATAGGCATGCTCGAGGTTGACCTTCGAATGCTGGGGTCCGCCGTGATCGGTGGTCACCATCCAGTCGAGCCCGAAGCGCCTTGCCATGACGGCGTTCATGGGTATGGGATAAATGGCATCGCCGCCCACGATTGGCGAGGGCGGATCGCTCGCGCGATCCCAGCCGACGCTATAGCGGCTGTGAATGTGGTGATCACCGGCGAGCCATCGGGCTTCGCCGGGGTCGCTGACGCGGGTCTCATGCGCCGCCGCGACCCCCGCGAACAGCGCGCTGATCCACAAATGGACGAGTGCGATTCTATGGACCATTGTCAGCTCCGTTGGCGTGCGTGCGGCAGGGCGAGAGAGGCTCTGCGAGCCAGCACGCCATGCGGCGCAGAAGCGATGATGCGGCTATGGTTCAGCGCTGGACGAGCTCGGTGCCGGAACGGACCAGGTATTGCCGGCGTAGGGCTGCCAGGTCCGCGGCGTCCACGTCCAGCTTCTGCTCGAAGTAGTTCTCGACGCTGCCGTAGTTGGCCTCGATCGCTGCGAACATCGCACGGATCAGTGACGGATCGCTGCCGGTCAGAACGCGCAGCGATTCAGGGTCCCACTTCAGCATCAACGCATAGCTCGGGTTTTCGGCCGCTTTCTCGCGGGCCTCAGAGCCGAAATCCACGAGTTTTTCGCTCAGCGCGTAGTCGGCCACAACCTGCGCACGTGGCACACCGAGCGCGGTCAGCAGCAGCGCCGAGGCCCCGCCCGTGCGGTCCTTGCCGGCCGAGCAGTTCACGGCCAGCGGCGCTTCGCCATGGACCAGCTTTTCGAACATGGCGGCGTAACGCGGCGCGAAGCGATCCGGCAAGTCACGATAGAAACCCTCGAAGAGTTCCTGTACCCGCGCGGGAGATGGATTCTCTCCCAGGACCTCGAACAGCGAACCGCCGCCGTCGGACATCGCGTAGTCCCAGCTCAGGTATTCGAGGTCCGGGTTCATGCGCTGCCAGTCGGTGGGCTCGCGCTGGCGCTCCTCGCTCGTGCGCAGGTCGCAGATCACCTCGATGCCGAGGCTTTGCAGGTAGGCGTAGTCCTCATCGGTCAGACCCGCCATCGTGCCGGAGCGGAACAGCGTGCCCCAGCGGACATGGCTATCGTCGGCCGTCTCGTAGCCGCCGAGATCGCGAAAATTGTGGCCGCCTTCGAGCGGCAGCAGGCGCTCGGCGACCCACAGGCCCTCGCCACCGGCCGCCGGCTGCAGGTAGACGTAGGGCCGCGGCAGCGCAGGCGCTGAGAAGACGTGACGGCCGTCCGCATCGTCGTCCGAGATCAGCGTCCGCTTGGAGGCGGCATCCGGCGAACTCGCGAGATAAACGTCCACCGGCGCGCCCGCTCCCTCGATGCTCCAGCTCAGGCTCAGCTGCTCGCCTTCGCGCTGCAGCTCGGCGGTCTCGACCTCGACGAAGGCGGGCGCGGCCGTGGCCACGGATTGCGGCGGCGACGCACTGTCGCCACCACCGCCACAAGCCGCGAGCAGGGCGCTGACCAGCAGCGCGGCACTGGTTTGAGTTTTCATTCGCTGGTTCTCCCGGAATACGGCTGGTGACACCGCTAGAACACCGCGCGCAGGCCCATCATGTACCGGCGCCCGAAGCCCTCGACCTCCACGGGCCGCTCGGGACTGCCCTGGTAACGTACGCCCAGCTCGTCGGTGAGATTGTTGGCGTCACCGTAGACGGTCAGCCAGTCGTTGACCTGATAGCGCGCCGAGAAATCGAGCCGCTCGGTTTCGTCCCAGTAATAGTCGCTGTCGGCGTCCGTCGAAATATCGTCGATCCACTCGCTGCGCCACTGCCAGCTCAGGCGCAGTGACCAGCCGAAGTTCTCGTAGAAGAACGCGGCGTTCATGACGGTATCCGATGTGCCCGGAAACCCAGCAGTCCGTCCCTCGGGGGTCTTGAACTCGCCGTCCAGAACGCTGACGCTGCCTTCGAACCCGAAGCCGAACAGCACGGGCGGCAGGAAGGCCCAAGGCTGGGTGTAGACCAGCTCGGCACCGTAGAGCTCGCCGTCGCTGCCGTTGAGCGTCGTGCTGTAGTCGTAGCCGGTGCGGTCCGCGCCTTCGGTATCGAAGCGATCGTCGCTCACCGTCGTGACCGACGGAAACAGGACGTCGTCGACGAGCCGGTAGAACAGGTTCAGCGACAGCAACGAGGCCCGCGCGAAGTACCATTCGAGGGAACTGTCGATGCCGTAGGCGGTTTCCGGATTCAGATCGGGGTTGCCCCCGTCGACGAGTTGCTCGTCGTCGACGATGACCGCGCTGGAACGCTGCTCGGCAAACGTCGGACGGGCGATGCCCGAAACGCCGGACAGGCGGAACTTGAGGTCATCGCGCACATTCAGGTTCCAGTGAATGCTCGGGAAGACGTCCGTGTACGACTTGCTGACCGACAGCGCCTGCGGATCGCCGTTCTCTTCCTTGATCGTGCCGTCGCTGGTGATGTCGACGGATTCGACGCGGACGCCGGCCAGTACCTGATGACGACCGAAGGTCCAGCGGTTCATGGCGAAACCGGCGAGGATCTCCTCGGTCACCTCGTAGGCGAGCGTCGGGTCTTGCGGTACCGTCAGCCCCTGCTCCTCGAGCGTCCGTTCCAGTTCTTGGCGCAGGCCGACGTTGTCGACATAAGTGCCCTGCACGCCGCGCTCGAAGTCCGTGTCCCAGGGCTCGTCGGTGACATACGGCGCATAGTCCAGCGGCACGGGAAACGCGACCGGCCCCGGCGAACCCGTCGCTTCGCGGCTGTCGTACTGAAGGCCGAAGCTCAGGCGGCTGTCGGCGCCCCAGAGCGTCCAGTCGCGACCGGCTTCGAGGCTCGCCATGTAGGCTTCGGACTCGCTCGTCGTGCCGTACTTGTTGAGCAGATTGAGGCCAAAGCCGGTCTGCGGCAGAAACGCCAGCGGCGTGCCGCGCACCGGCGTCTCGCCGCTGGTGTCGGTGGTGTACAGCGACACGCGCGGGAACCTGGGGTCGCTGCGATCGTAGTGGAGCGAGGGCATCTGCGACGGATCGGTCTGGATCTGGATCACCAGCGGCAGGTCCGTCACCTGCTCGGTTTCCGTGTAGTTCAGCCGCCAGCCCAGGTCCCAGTCGCTGAGCCGATGATCGCCGCCCAGGGTGTTGGTGAACGTGGAGTTCTCGTAGTTGCCGTCCTGCAGATAGCCGGACATCGGCACCTGCACCAGATCCCCTTCCGCGGCGGTACGCGTACCGCTCTGCGCACCGTCGAGGTCGAGCTGGTACATGTTGCGCAGCTCGTGATCGAGGAACTCGGTGTACAGCGAGGACAGCACGAAGCGATGGTCGGCATCGGGCGCGAATTCGAGCTTGCCGCTGAACGAGTTGGTTTCGCGCTCCAGTTGATACTTGCGAAAATCGAACAGAGTCGGCGCGCCGGCTTCGTCGTAGTCGAACTCGTTGTTGTCGGTCTGCTGCTCCATCATGAAGTGCGAGCCGGCGACGACGACGCCCCAGCGCTCATCGCTCCAGCCCAGGCGTGCCGCGTACTGTTCCTGGTCGCCGTCCGCCAAATCGACGTAGCCCAGGCCGAGATCGAAATAACCGGTGAAACCGGGGTTGTCGAGCGCCGAAAAGGTCTGGATGTCGACGCGACCGGCCAGCGCCTCGGCCGGCATGTCCGGCGTCAGCGTCTTGTTGAGCACGACCGAATCGATCAGCGCTGCCGGCACGGAATCGAACCGGAAGATGCGCTCCTCGGCGCCGAGGACGTTGATTCCGTCGAAGGCGACCGCTGTCCAGCGCGCCGGCGCGCCGCGCACCTGGATGTAGCGCTCCTGCCCCTGGTCGCGCTGCACGGCCACGGCTGGCAGGCGCGCCAGCGCGGCGGCGGCCGTGGTATCCGGGAAGCGGCCGATCGTGTCCGAGGCGATCACATTGACGACGTTCTCGGCGGCCTGCTGGCGCTGCAGCGATTCCTCGATACTGTCCTTGATCGGCGTCGCCGTGACGACGACCTCTTCGAGCACGGCCGGATCGCCAGGCTCCTGCGCCGCGGCTACGGATACGCAAGCCATCGCCCCGATCGCAAGCTTCCCGAACAAGCGCGACAATTTCTGCCGCGCACCCGAAAACGCGCAGCACGTCGTTGGACGTGAATTCACTAGTCGACTCCCCGACAGTCTGTGGCCAAGCCAGTATGTGGAGGCCCTGTTACGGCGACGTGACGTTGCTTGCCCCGGCAGCGAGATCGCCCATCCGGGTGAGCTTCGCGAGGCCGCTGCGCAGCGGCTCCCGCGCCGTCTGCACTTGCTGCGCCTCGGCGCCGAGCCTGGCTTCGACGCGGCCGAGCGCCGTTTCGAGCGTGGCACGCGCGACCGCCGGCCGGGACGGGGCAATGCGCAGGCGCGCCAGCATGAGGCGCGCTTCTTCGGCGATCACGTCGCTCTCGGAACTCGGCACGAGCGCGAGCTGGTAGGCGTCCTCGCCCATCAGGCGCTGCATCACACACGGCACCGACCAGAACGAGCATTGTGATCGGCCCCGAACTATGTGCGCGTCCACCATCGCCAGGCCCTGCAGGCCTGCACAGGCTCACTGCACGATGACGGGTGCGTCGATCTGCATTTCGCGCAAGCGCAACGCGCAGCCGTGGCCGGACAATACGCGGTGCTCTACGACGGCGACGAATGCCTCGGCGGCGCCGAGATCGAACGCACGCGCACGGATCAGGGGTATCGCGGCTGTGCGACGCCGGAGAGTACTTCGTCGACGTAGGCCGCCGCCGAACGTTGCTCCTCGTTCGGCGGCTCGTCGGGTAGATAGTCGCCGTGCCCGGCGCGGCGCGCATCGGCGATGCCTTGAGCGGTGACCGACTCCGGCACCGCCTCGGGCGGCCCTCGTCGCGGACGCGGCCCGTGATAGCCCAGGGCGCCGCGCGCAAGCTCGTCGGCAAACACGAAGGCCTGCAACAGATCGCCGGCCGGATAGGCGAAGCGCAACACCCGGTCCTGGTGGGAGTGCAGTGTCGCCACGCGCTGCGCCGATCGGCTCGCCGCGCGGTATACGGACGACGAGGCGAGGCTGTCGTCGTCGATGGCGGCAGCCAGCAGGCAAACCTGATCGATCCGCCAGCGCCCACGCCGGGCGAGCTCTGCCGCGCGCATCGCGACGCGGCAACCCAGGCTGTGCGCAACGAAGGACAGTGTCGGCCGTCGCGGGCAGGCCAGTTCAACGAACTGCATCAGGGCCGTCGCGCTGTCGTCGGCATCCCGATTCTCGAACGAATATGAAAGCGCGCCCAACCAATGGTCGCCTGGCCACAGAGCACAGACCAGTTCGTCGGCTTCCGAGCCGAGCGGCAGCGCTGCGGCCAGACGGTTCAGCGACGCCATTCCGTCCTCGCGGTTCACGTTGAATCCGTGCAGCAGGAAACAGACGCGCTCGGCCGTGAACAGGCGCGCAGCGTCACCCGCCACCAGACGCCCAGGCACCACGGCGCCGCCGGACGAGCGCTCGCGGAAATCGCAGACGTGAATCATGAGCGTGCGCGCAAGGCGCGCGTCGCCGCCTGCAAGGCGGACACCACATCCTTGGCGACCGGCGCCAGCGGTACCGCCGCCACGCCCAGCAGCGCGCCGTGCCACCACGGTCGCCCCAGCGTGAATGCCGCCAGCAAGGCCAGAATGATGGCGAGCAAGGAGGCGGCGGCGCGAATCGCGCCCTGGTAGCCATCGATCGCCAGCGTCAGTCCGGCATCGATCCGCGCGTCCACGGCCAGTTCATAACGCCCGAGCACGGTGCGCAATGCGTCGTCGAGTGGGTCTCCGTGCATCAGCCGCTCGGCCACGAGAGTCAATTCTGCCGCGTCCACGGTGCCGACTTGCGCAGCCAAGGCAGGCGCCAGTTCCGGCCTCAAACCGATGCGCATCCCCTGACGCAGACTGCGTCGCAGTTCACCAACGCCTTCGGGATTGCGATACTGTGCACGTAGAAATAACTCGAAGTCTGTTCCATACGAAGTTGACAATGAACGAAGTAATGCTTCTCCAAGCATGCTCTTGAGTCGCTTGAATCCGGCCTCTCCCAAGGCCGACCATTTGAACGCTTCGACGATGCCGAAGGCCGCCGTGCCCAGTGCGCCCGCACCCAGAACCATCTCGGTGACATTCATCCCTGTACTCCGGTAGGCGCCGGGACATTCGCCGACGCTGCAAGCCGCGATCCGATCGAATCATGGATGTAGCCCGCAAATCCATGAGCCTGCAAGCACTTTTGCTATAATCCGCGCCCGCTGCGCCGCTGCTGCCGGCGGCCATCGCTCGTCCCGCTAGCCACACTGAATATCTGGAGAAAGAAGCCATGACGGACAGCTTCAAGGCCAAGTCCACGCTGAACGTTGGAACCAAGTCGTACACGTACTACAAGCTCAAGGCCCTGGAGCCGACGTTCAATGTCTCGCGCCTGCCCTACTCCTACAAGGTGCTGCTCGAGAACCTGCTGCGCAACGAGGATGACCTGACCGTCACCAAGTCCGACATCGAGGCTTTCGCCTCTGCCAAGCTGGCCGAGCTGCCGGTGCAGGAAATCGCGTTCATGCCGGCGCGCGTGGTGCTGCAGGACTTCACCGGCGTGCCCTGCGTGGTCGATTTCGCGGCGATGCGCGATGCGATGAAGGATCTCGGCGGCGACCCCAAGAAGATCAATCCGCTGTGCCCGGCCGAACTGGTCATCGATCACTCCGTCATGGTCGACCACTACGGCAGCAACGACGCCTTCGACCTCAACGCCAAGCTCGAATTCCAGCGCAACAAGGAACGCTACGCCTTCCTGCGCTGGGGCCAGGAAGCCTTCGACAACTTCGCGGTGGTGCCGCCGGACACCGGCATCGTCCATCAGGTCAATATCGAATTTCTCGCCCGCGCCGTGTTTGTAAAGGACGGCGTGGCCCCCGCCGACGGAACGCCGGCGGAAAAAATGGTGTATCCGGACTCCTGCTTCGGCACCGACAGCCACACCACCATGGTCAACGGCATTGGCGTGCTCGGCTGGGGCGTCGGCGGCATCGAGGCTGAGGCCGCGATGCTGGGCCAGCCCTCGTCGATGCTGATGCCGGAAGTGATCGGCGTACGTCTGAGCGGCAAGCTCGCCGAAGGTGCCACCGCCACCGACCTGGTGCTGACCGTCACCGAAATGCTGCGCAAGCGCGGCGTGGTCGAGAAATTCGTGGAATTCTTCGGCCCGGGCCTGGGCAACCTCGCCACCGCCGACCGCTGCACCATCGCCAACATGGCGCCGGAATACGGCGCGACCTGCGGCATCTTCCCGATCGACAGCGAAACCCTGAACTACCTGCGCCTGACCGGCCGCCCCGAGGAGCAGATCCAGCTCGTCGAGGAATACGCCAAGGCCCAGGGCATGTGGTGGACGCCGGACGCGCCGGAAGCCGAGTACTCGGACGTGCTGAGCCTGGACCTTTCCACCATCCAGCCTTCGCTGGCCGGCCCCAAGCGCCCGCAGGACCGCGTGTTGCTGACCGATGTGCAGGCCAACTTCAAGAAGGCCTTCGACGGCGAGCAAAAGATGCGCCCGTCCGCCGGCCCGGCCAAGGTCAACGACAACGGCACCGAGTTCACGCTGGAGGACGGCGCGGTGGTCATCGCTGCCATCACCTCCTGCACCAACACCTCCAATCCGGCGGTGCTGGTCGGCGCCGGTCTGGTCGCAAAGAAGGCGCGTGAGAAGGGTCTCAAGGTCAAGCCCTGGGTCAAGACTTCGCTGGCGCCCGGCTCCAAGGTGGTCAAGGATTACCTGATCAAGGCCGACCTGCTCGACGATCTCGAAGCCATGGGCTTCAACGTGGTCGGCTACGGCTGCACCACCTGCATCGGCAACTCCGGCCCGCTCAACGAGGCGATCTCGCAGGCGATCACCGATAACAAGCTGTCGGTGTCCGCCGTGCTCTCCGGCAATCGCAACTTCGAAGGCCGCGTCCATCAGGACGTGCGCATGAACTACCTTGCCTCGCCGCCGCTGGTCGTCGCCTACGCGCTGGCCGGCAGCACCAACATGGACCTCAGCTCCGATCCGATCGGTACCGGCAGCGATGGCCAGCCGGTCTACCTCAAGGACGTGTGGCCGACCACCAAGGAAATCCAGGACACGGTCGCGGCCTGCCTCAACGCCGAGATGTTCAAGAAAAGCTATGGCGAGGTGTTCAAGGGCGACGAGCGCTGGCAGTCGATCTCGGTCGCCAAGTCCGAGACCTTCCCCTGGGATTCCTCCTCGACCTACGTGCAGAACCCGCCATATTTCGTCGGCATGTCCAAGGAAGCACCGGGCGTGCAGCCGATCCAGGGGGCGCGTTGCCTGGCGCTGTTGGCCGACTCGATCACGACCGATCACATCTCCCCGGCCGGCAACATCAAGAAGGATTCCCCGGGCGGCCAGTATCTGGTCGACAACGGTGTGCCGGTCGCCGAATTCAACAGCTACGGCTCGCGCCGCGGCAACCACGAAGTGATGATGCGCGGCACCTTCGCCAACACCCGGATCAAGAACGCGATGGTGCCGGGTGTGGAAGGCGGCTTCACGCGCCACCTCAACGGCGGCGCTTCCGACCCGATGCCGATCTACGACGCGGCGATGAAGTACGCCGAGGATGGCGTGCCGCTGGTGGTCCTGGCCGGCAAGGAATACGGCACCGGCTCCTCGCGCGACTGGGCGGCCAAGGGCACGATCCTGCTCGGCGTCAAGGCCGTCATCTCCGAATCCTTCGAACGCATTCACCGTTCCAATCTGGTCGGCATGGGCGTGCTGCCGCTGAACTTCACGGATGGCCAGAGCGCCGCTTCGCTGGGTCTGGACGGTAACGAGGTGTTCGACATCGAAGGGCTCGTCGACGGTGCGCCGGCAGTCACGGTCAATGCCAAGAAGCCCGACGGCGACGTCGTCAGCTTCAAGGCGCGCGTACGCATCGATACGCCGAAGGAGTGGCTGTACTACAAGCATGGCGGCGTGCTGAACTACGTTTTGCGCGAACTCGCGGCCTAAGATTCCGTCTCGTTTCACGCGGTACCGGGCCGCGGCGAATTCTCGCCGCGGCCTTTTTATTGCTTATCGTCAATCGAACCTACGAGGATCCCATCGTGACGGCCATTGCCGACAAGACCATCTTCATCAGCGGCGGCGCGCGCGGCATCGGCCTCGCCGTCGCCTTGCGACTTGCCCGCGACGGAGCGCGTCTGGTCATCACCTCGCGCAGCGATACCGAATCCGCCGTGGCCGCCATCGAGGAAGCCGGTGGCAGAGCCCTGGGCCTGACGCTGGACATGGACGACCCTCAGCAGATCGACCGTGCAGTCGCGCAGACGGCCGATCACTTCGGCGGCATCGACGCCCTGGTGCATAACGCCAGCCAGATTCACCTGGGGCCTCTGGAGCGCATTTCGAGCCGGGCGCTGGAGGTGATGCTGGCGGTCAATACACACGGCCCGCTGCATCTGACACGCGCCGCGCTGCCGCATCTGCGTCGCGCCACCAATCCGCACATCGTGGCCATGGCGCCGCCGGTCAACATGAGCCGGCGCTGGTTTACCGGGCGCACGCCGTACGCCATCACCAAGCTCAGCCTGAGCATGATGGTGATGGGCCTGGCCGAGGAATTCCGCCGCTACGGCATCGCCGTCAACGCGGTGTGGCCACTGACCGTCATCGACACCGCGGCGCTGAAGCATGCCCAGCACGTCAAGGCCGAGAACTGCCGCAAACCGGAAATCGTGGCGGACGCCCTGCATGTGCTGCTGACGCGTCCGGCTCGCGTCAGCACCGGTCGCTTCTTTCTCGACGAGGAACTGTTGCGCGAATACGGCGTCAGCGATTTCCGCAAGTACGCGGTATCACCGGGCAAGCCGCTGATGTCCGACCTGTTCACGGATTGACGGCGCGCGCAGCAGCGGCAGGCTCGCTTTGTCGACCCTCCTTTGACAGAATTGCTGCACAGCAGCATTTCCCGCTGGCGCGACATCGCATTCGAGGAAGCTGAGCAATGAGACGTGTGGTATTCAATCAGAAGGGCGGTGTCGGCAAGACCACGATCGTCTGCAATCTCGCCGCCGTATCGGCGGCGCGCGGTTTGCGCACGCTGGTGATCGACCTCGACGTGCAATGCAACACGACGCGCTACCTGCTCGGCGCCGGGCCCTTCCAGCCTTCGAAGAACATCGCCGACTTCTTTGATGGAACGCTCAACTTCAGCCTGTCCAGCCCGCCGTTCGAAAGCTATGCGACGGAAACGCCGTTCGAAAATCTCGACCTGATCGCCGGCAGTCCGGAACTGGAGCATCTGCAGGTCAAGCTCGAAGCCAAGCAGAAGGTGCACAAGCTGCGTCAGGCGCTGGCGAAAGTGCGTGGTTACGACCACATCTTCATCGACACACCGCCGGGGCTGAACTTCTACAGTCGCTCGGCCCTGATCGCGGCCGATCGCGTGCTGGTGCCCTTCGATTGCGACGAGTTCGCCAAACGCGCGCTCTACACACTGATCGAGAACCTCGAAGAGATCCGCGCCGACCACAACGAAGAACTGGAGCTCGAAGGCATCATCGTCAATCAGTTCCAGCCGCGTGCCAAGTTGCCGGCCCGAATGATCGAGGAATTGCGCAACGAAGACCTCAGCGTGCTGGAGCCGTTCCTGTCGAGTTCGGTACGCATCCGTGAATCGCACGAGCAGTCGAAGCCAATGATTTTCTTCGATCCTTCACACAAGCTGACGCGAGAGTACGAGGCGCTGTTCGATGCGCTTGAGCAGGGTTGAGCGTCTGAAAGCATGAATTTCGTGCAGCGACGCAAAGCGTTTAGCCCGCCTGCCCCGCCCCGGCCCCCAACCAGGTTCCGCCCCAGATCAGGGTCGTGACGCCCAGCACCACGAACAGGCCGGCGGCGGTCCAGCGGATCGCGGTCAGTGGCAGACGGGTGGCGATCGCGGCACCCAGAAACACCACCGGAACGTCGGCCAGCAGCATACCGCTGGTGGTGCCGGCCACCACCTGGAGCAGGTCGTCAAAACGGGCCGCGAGCACCGTCGTCGCGATCTGTGTCTTGTCGCCGATCTCGGCCAGGAAGAAGCTGACGACGGTGATCCACAGCACGCTGCGACCACTGCGCAGCGCTTCGGATTCGTCGATCTCATCCGGCTTGATCGCCCAAAGCCCAACAGCGATGAATGACAGGCCGACGATCCAATGCAGCCATTCGTCCGGCAGCACCGTTCTGATCCAGCTACCGGCGAGCCCGGCCACGGCGTGATTGAGCACCGTCGCCAGCAGGATGCCGGCCACCACGATCCATGGACGCCGAAAGCGACTGGCGAGCATGACCGCGAGCAGCTGAGTTTTGTCGCCGAGTTCCCCGAGGAAAACGGTACCGGTGGAGATCCAGAAAGCTTCCATTTGATTTTGATTCCTGAACCGGGCGAGTGGATACGAGACAAGGCGCGCGAAGCCCGCCCGGTGGCCGCTTCACGTCAACCTTGGTCTCGCCACACCGGTTCTCCGGCTGGATGCGCCATGGCCTATGTGATGCAGCGGCCAAGTATGTTGACGCACCCTCCCGCATTGCGCGGGACGGCTACTCCCCAATCCGACAAGGATAACCGAGCGCGGTCGGGCTCGCTATACTCGCTCGCAGGGGGTGCCAAGGAGAGGACACCATGACCGCCAAGGTTGAGCGCCGAAGAGTCCGTTTTCTACTGGCCGCGTTGATGGGCTTGTGCACGACAAGCACTGCCGAGGCCCGCGTCTTTCCCTACGAAAACGTGTTGCAGGAACTGCGGCATGTCGACTTCAAGGGTCGTGATCGCGAAATCCTGGTGCTGCGCCCCGCGATCCCACCGTCCGCCGCTTCAGCACCGGCTGTGCTGCTCCTTCACTACTTCGGCGGCACACCGCAAGCCATGGCGAATCTCACGGTGGCGATGCAGTGGGTGCGAGACCAGGGCGCCTGGGTCTATCTGCCACAAGGCACCTTCGGCGACTGGAGCGATTCGCCGACGGACCTGCGCCTGTCCGACGACGTCGGCTTTCTCTCAGAGCTCATACAAGACGCTGTTGCGCAGGACCCGATCGACCACAGCCGGGTCTATATGGCCGGCTATTCGCGCGGTGGCGCCATGTCTCTGTACATGGCCTGTGAACGGCCGGACCTGATTGCCGCGGTCGCCTCGGTGGCGTCCACGCTGCATCAATCGGTGAACCGAAGTTGTTCGCCATCGGTTCCGGTACCGGTTTTGCTGATCAACGGAACGGCTGACGACAAGGTGGGCTACGACACGCGAACGCTGGGCAATCTCACGCCGATGGAAGCATTTGAACGGTTCGCGAGCTTCAATGGCTGTACCGGTACGCCGCTTGAGCGGGCCGTGCCCGATAAGGTGGACGACGAGACCACGGTCAGCACGCTGAACTACGACCATTGCTCGGCCGGCAGCGCGGTCGGCTTCTACCGTGTGGAGGGTGGCGGGCACACCTGGCCCGGTGCCGGCAGCTTTGTCCCGGAATATGGTCCGACGACAAAAGACATCGACGCAACGGTGGAAATGTGGAATTTCTTCCAACGGTTTTCCCGGCCATGAATCGTTGCGGAATGCTGCTGCTGGCGACCGCGCTCGGTTGGGTTGCCTTCGACGGCGAAGATGCCCGAGCGGCAACCGAAGCAGGTGCAAGCAATCCCGATCCCGTGGTCAATCAGTTCAGCACGGGCGATCAGGCTCTGCCTGCGATCGCCTCCGCAGCCGACGGGCGCTACGTCGTCGTCTGGCAGAGCGACGATCAGGACGGCAGCCTCAGCGGAATCTATGCGCGCCGGTATACGGCCGCGGGCACGGCAGCCGGTGATGAATTCAGGGTCAACAACGAAACCCGAAGTCGACAGAGCCGTCCCTCGGTCGCGATGGCGCCAGACGGACGCTTTGCGATCGCCTGGGACAGCGAGTCCCCGCAAGGACTTGCGATCAAGTTGCGAACCTTCTCGGCTGCCGGCGCAGCCCGTGGTCCGGAGGTCCGGGTCGATGAAGGGACGTTCACGGTCCAGCCGCAAGCGGATATCGCCATGGACGCCGCCGGCGGAATCACCGTGGTCTGGCAGGAACGCCGTCCACTCCTGGGCCTGCTGGACCAGCGCGTGGTCGCGATTCGTCGCTTTGATTCCGACGCTGTTGCCGTCGACGCCGTCCAGACCGTGCACACCGACCTAAGTAATCCGCTGCTGTTTCCACGCGTCGCGAGCAACGCTGCCGGTCAGACGGTTGTGACCTGGCTCCGGTCGGATGGGGCCGGCACCATCCAGGCGCGGGTCTATGACAGCAATGGCTCGGCGCTCGGGCGAGTCTTCGACGCCAGCGGGTCCACGGATCTGCTGGTCGACCGCCCCAGCGTATCGGTCGCATCGGACGGCAGCTTCTATCTGGCCTGGGACAGCTTCATGGCGGATTTCACCGCCGCCGCCGTTCGGGTCCGCGCGTTTTCGGCTGACAGCCAGCCCCTGGGGGCGGAATACGCCACCGACGCGCGCCTGCAGCGCTATGCCGGACTGGCCATCGACGAAGCCGATCGCGTGGCGCTGGTGGCGCATGGAGATGGGATTTTCCTGCAGTGCCTGGGCCTCAGCGGACCACTCGGCGCTGCGCGAGGTCTCGATGACGCGGCAGCACCGTACACTCAGCTATTGCCGCGACTGGCGCCTGGCCCGATCTCCGCCTCGGCCTGGATCGCCGTGTGGCAGGGATACTCCGACAATCAGGATGGTCGGGATGTCCTCATCAAACGGGCGAGCTGTTCGTCCTGAGGCGGTTCCTTGTCCAGGGGGAATCGTTGCCGCGAAGGGCGAAATACCTAGCGATAGACCTGCGGATTCCACAGATCGGGCGGCGGTGGTGGAAGAGCCGAAAGATCGGCCTGCCCACTCCAGTCCTCGGAGTCGACACCACTGAGTGCCTCGCTGTTGACCCAGTTGCGGAGTCGCGCCAGATTGGCGGCGATCTCCACGTCATCCGGCGCCAATCGGGCGGCGCGGCTGAGCAGATCGACCGCGGTGTGGTAGTCCTCCTGCTCAGCCTTGGCCACGGCCAGGTTATTGAGCGCCACCGGATCGAAGGGATTGACCTTGAGCGCCTCCTCGAATTGATACGCGGCCCGCTCAGGCTGGCCTTGCGCCAGGCTCTGTCGTCCCATGTTCGAATAGGACGAGCCCGGCGACCAGTTCGCGACATCGCCTTGTCCTGCCACGCTTCCATACGGCGCGCGAACATTGAGCCCTTCGGCCCTGGGATCGTCGGCGGCGCAGGAGGCCAGCACCAGGGCGGCCAGGCAGAACGGCAGGATTGGCGGCTTCATGCTCAGTCGCTCCCGAAATTGAAGTACGGGCGCAGCATCGTCGGCGGTGACGATACGCGCGGTTGTGCCGAGAACCAGTAACGGACATAGCCCATGACCAAGGATTCATTGTAGTCCTTGGCGTTGTCCAGACTCAGCAAGGCACCGGCCGTCAGCTGTGGCGCGATCAGGTATTCGAAGGCGCCGCTGAAGTTGTAGCCGACACCACTCTGACTGCTGTCGCTGTAACCACTGACGAGATCCTCGTCATCGCTGTCCAGCAGCAGATCTTCCACCGCGAGTTGGAGCCCGGCATCGGTCGGGAACAGCGCGGCACCATCCTCCTTGAAGGCCTGCAGACCGATCGCGCCGCCGATCCGGTACGAGAAGCGATCACGCGATCCGCTGATCTCGAACGGCACGCCCACGCTCATGTAGAACTGTGGACTGAAATAGCCGCCATGACCAAAGGTGTAGTAGCGGCGATTCTTGTCGTAGAAAAACGTCGTGAGGTTGAGGCCGTAGGTCACGCGGAATCCGCGACGCTGCACGCCACGCGTATAGAAACCGCCACCGGCTTCGAAGGCATTGTTCTGATCGACGTTCTCGCCATCGAGCACGTGGTAGCTGCCGTTAACGTAGACGCCATAGCGCCCCAGGTCATAGGACATGTCGATGCGGCCACCGGTGCGGGTGATGCCACCCCAGACGCGGCCGGTGGCGGGATCGCGCGTGCCTGCATAAGACAGCAGGCTGTCGGTCACCGATCGGCGCGACAGATCGATCTTGAAGGACACATTGTCGACCTGCGGCTTCCACTGCAGCCCACCAACGATGGTCTCCACCGGAAATCCGAGCGGCGACGATCCCACGTCCAGACGCAAGTCCGCGATCGAATAGACGCCGCCGACGGCAACGCCGCTGGCATCCTGTGCGAATCGATAACTGGTGGCGTCGTCGACCAGCGGCATGGCCCCGAACAGAAGCTGATCACGCCCGGACACGGAGCCGGCATCGAGAAACACCGGAACCGCGCGGAGCGCGAAACGCCCGGCCTCGGTGCCGGCGATGCTTGCCTCGACCGGAAGCTCGATGTCCAACAGGCGCCCCAGGCCACTCTGACCGTCACGGTTGCGCAAGGCCACGCCGAGTCCGGCATTGGCCGCACGGTTCGCCTCGATCGACTCGATCTCGCGGATCAGGTCGCTGCGTTCGCGTGTCGGCGGCAGTTCGCGTCGTGCGAAGCTCGGCACCGTCAGCGCCGGATCATTGCCATAGCTCATGACGGGCGCCTGCGGTGCCGGCTGGCTGACATAGGCGCCGCGAATATCATTGATCTCCCGCGACAACTCGCGACGCAGCGCCGGGTCGCCGCTGGACGACGACAGCTGCGTGCTCATGCGCGGCGCCGATGCGGGCGGCAGCCCGCCCGCCGGGTACGGAGCCTGACCACTCGGTGGATCGAAGCGACGAACGGTCTGAGCCTGTCCCTGCGTGTAGACCTCGCTGCGGGTCTGGGTTTGCGTGCCGCCGGATTGCGACGAGTAATACGACGGACCGGCCTGTACCACGCTGGCGTTACTGCCCAGCGGACCGTAAGGAATCGAAACCGTTCCGTTGCTCTGCTGGACCGTCGATGTCGAGGGGTAGGTCGAGGCCGGGACCGCATTCGACGGAACCGCCGGCGCCGGCTCGGCATAGGAACTCGAGTACGGCTGAACTTGGGTGCTGGTAGCCTGGCGGTAGGTCGACGAAGTCACCGCCGACCGGGACGACGGCGGATACAACGGGGCCTGCGAGCCCGGTGCCATCGGCGCTGGCGCCGGTGCGGAGGAGGCCGTCGAACGGCTGACCTCTGGCATGAACTGATAGTTGGGATCCGGTGCGGTGGTGAGCTCGCGGCGCGTCGATGGCGCCGAATAAGTCGGCAGCGCCGGCATGGTGGCCGGCGCGGACAGTGAAGATTCGGACCCGGACCGGTAATCCGGTCGCTGACTCAGCCTTGGAGGTGGGAACGGCGGTGCCTGCAAGGTCTCCATCTGCAGCGGGACGGCAGCGCTGCCGGAACGGGTGGACGGTGGCGGCGGTAGCGTCCACGGCGTCTCCGCTGATCGCGTGACGCGTTCACCATTGGACTGCGTCGACAGCTTGAGAAACACGCCGGGTGTCTCATGAGCGCGCGGGGCATCCGCCCCGGTTTGCGATGCCGGCGTGGTCTGCGCCGTCACCGGCTCGGGTTCGGCTCGCATCGGTGCCGGTTCGATGCTGTAGATGCTGGGTCGAATGCCTTGATCGACCGAAGCTCGTGGAACCGGCTCAACCCTCTCTTCCGGAGTCTGGGACTTCTCGGGCTGGGCTGAGCGTCGCGGTGCCGCGGTCTTGATCAGGTAGCCGCCGCCGCGTGCCGGTTGCCAGGCCGCTTCGCGCGCCCGCGCCGAATCGCTGCGCCTAGGGCTCTGCGCAGATGAGGGACGAAAACTGAAACCACCACGATCGCTCGGGACCGGAAGCACCCGGCTGCCAGCCGCAGCCGGATCCAACAGATACAACTGCGGGGCATAGCGTCCGCCGAACTCCTGGGCACCCTGCTGCGCATCCAGCGCCAGGGCGCGTTGGTAATACTCCAGCGCGCGCCCGTCTTCGCCGCGCGCCCGGGCCAGCCGCCCGGCCAAGGCATACAGGCGTGCGTTCTGTGGATCCAAATTGAACGCCTCGTTCAACAGCTGATTCGCGGTTTCCAGATCATTGCGTGCCAGCGCGGCGCCGATCGAGCCCTTGTAGGCGTCGAGGTTTTCGGGGTCGGTCTGCAATACCCGATCGTAGATCTGCGCGGCGTGGTCGTATTCCTCGGAATCGTTGTAGAGGCGCGCCAGCGCCATCAGCAGCCGCGGATCATTGGGGTTCACCTGCAGCAGCGGCGCCAGATAGTCATAGGCGCGCGCAAGATCACCTTCCTCGCGCACCAGGTCGGCCTGACGCAGGCGATAGGCCACGCGCAGATTGGCCAGATCGAGTGCCTGTTGCTGGGTCAAGCCGCCGCGCTGCACCAGATCGGTCATCACCACCTCGAACTCCGCGTCCTGTCGCAGCTTGAACAAGAGCGAGGCGTATTGCAGGCGCAGCCCCGGATCGGGATCCGGCGTACCGGACAGCGCCGCGCGGATATAACCCAGTGCCCTGCCCTCGTCACCGACTTCGGCATAGGCCGTGGCCAGTGCGCCCAGCAGTTCGGGGGCGTTGTCGACCTGCGGTTCCACCCGGCGCAGCAGTTCCAGCGCATCCTGGACGCGGCCGTACCGCGCATAAACACCGGCGCGTTCCGTCTGGTAACGCACCCACAGCCGATGCTGCAGCTGAACCATGCCGGTGTCACGCGTCGCCAGCGGGATCTGCTCCATCAACTGCAGCGCGTCATACCAGCGTTGCTGTTCCGATAACAGCAAGGCCTTCACGAAAATCGCTTCGCCCATGTTCGGGTTGCCGGACAGAATGCCGTCAACCAGGGTGTTGGCTTCACGCGTGCGCTTCTGTTGCTGGTAGATGCGTGCCAGATCGAGGCGCACCCAAACGCTGTTCGGATCGAGCAGCAGCGCCTGTTTGAGCAGGTTCTCGGCGCCCTGCTGGTCACCGGCCTCGGTCGCCTCGGTCGCCTGATCCCTTAGATATTGCGCCTTGAGCTGACTGAGGCTGCCGATCTGGTTGCGCAGCTCCGGCGGCAGGCGTTCCGCCAGCTGGATCGCTTCCTGAATCCGATTGCTGCGCGTGAGCAAGCCGACCAGCCCGCGTGTCGCATTCATGTTGTCGGGGTGACGCGACAAGATTTGACGATAAAGCTGTTCGGCTTCGCCGATTTCATCCTGCTCGGCGAGCACGTCAGCCAGGCTGCTGCGCACGTCCGAGTCGTCGTCGACGCCATCCGCGGCGAGTGCGCTGCGCAGCAATTGTTCGGCGCGTTCCGGCTGCGCCGCCTGACGCGCCGTTTCCGCCTCCCGTACCAGCGCGTAGAACCGTGCACTGGACAGGGCTTCCGACCAGCGCTGCGAGCGCTTGGGGTCGGCAATGCTGGCTTGTTCGAGCAGCGACGCCGCTTCGGCAAAACGCTGCTGGCGTAGCCGTACGATGCCCAGACCGCCGAGTCCGTCGGCGTCGCGCGGATCGTCGCGCAGCAGGTCCTCGAAACGAGCAGATGCGGCGGCCAGTTCGCCGCCATTCAATGATTCGTACGCTTCCTGCACCTCGGCAACACGCGGGTCGGCCTGCGGTGTGACGCTGGCCACCGCCTCCTGCACGCCGCGCAGCTTGGCGGCAACCTCCGGATCGTTGCCGTATTCGTCGAGGTAAGTCTGATAGTAGCGCCGGTCATTGGGGTCCGTGGACAACCAAAGCAAGGCTTGGCGCCATGCTTGCCGCGCCTGCACCGACACCGCCGCATTGTCGGCGAGCTGTGCCAGGCGACTGATGCCGTCGCGGCGCGAATCCTCGCGATAGGTCAGGTGCTGCGCCAGCGCCAGACGATAGACCGGGTCATCGGGGTAGTCCTTGGCCAGTCGCTCAATGCCCTGTCGGGCCTCGCCCCATTTGCCGTCGACGCCCGCCAGGGTCTGGTAGTACTCGAGACCCAGGCGGCCGCCGGGGACTTCGCCGCCGAACAGCGTGCGATAGGATTCCACCGCTTCCTGATAGCGCCCCTGCCGGGCAAGACCTCGGGGTTCTTCGAGTTTGGTCTGATCGATGGCGCCTTGCTGAATCGCGGCTTCGATCCGGGAAATCGCGGGGTGCTTGGGGTGCGCTTCCTTGAGCCGCTCCAGATAGACCTCGGCCGCCTCCGGCTTGTTGCTGCGCGCCTCGGCCATCGCCAGACCCTCCAGCGCCTGTGCGTCGTCGGGTTGCACACGCAGCAGCTTGAGCCAGGATTCCCGTGCGAGATCATAGCGACCGCGGTCCTCCCAGTAATGCGCCTGGGCAATCAGCGGTTGCAGTTGGGCATCACCCTCGGCCGCGCCTGCGACACCGCAAACAGCGGCGCCCATAAGCAGTCCGACGGTCAGACCCGTCAGCGCGAAAATACGCCGCAGCACGATTGCTCCCATCTTGTCTCGAGTTGACCGTTGTCACCGAACCGAAAGCGGCCCGCGACCCATCCCTCACCGAACAGGGCCAAGACCTGATCGTAGTAATGCGCAGGATCACCCAGGCTCCCAGATTCCGCCCCGCCCTCGTCATCACCTGCAATTCTGTTTTCAATCAAACGCTTTTCTTGCTTTTCTAAGAGTCTATCTTCATTCAAGGCATGTAGATATGGCAAGGCGGCTGCGGAAAATCCAAGAGGACTCCCCCCATCGATGCCGCGCGTCGTCACCTGCACCTGTTCCGGCGGGAGACCGCGCATCCGAATCAGCTCCGCATAACCGTCCAGCATCGATGGCGACAGCGTCGGTTGCGGCGTCATTCCTGCCCACAGGTAGACTCGGATCGCATCGTAGCTTCCGATACCGGCGGTCTTCCGGTCCTGTTGGGCTCCCTGCTCGGGGTACCACTCGAACCAGTCCGGAGCAACCTTGGCTGGCGTGACCTGCGCCAGCATGTCGGTGTACGTGCCCCAGACCCGCGACCAAGGTCCCGAGGGATCTTCCATGGCGAAATAGCGGATCTGGAACTCCGGAAGGTAGCTGGGATTGAAGCGCCAGCCATTGGGCTTGAGTGCGAAGCCTTCGGGCGCCGGCAGCAACATCGGGCCAGCCGCCGTGTCGATCACCTCGTGGGCCTTGACCCGCCACAGAATCGCGCGCCCGATTTCCTCGTAGCGCGGCGCGTCCCACAGTCTGGCGGCCTCCATCAGGCTGTATGCCATCCACAGATCTGCATCACTGGCGGGATTGGCATCGATCACACCCCATGTCCCGTCTTCATCCTGGCCCCAAAGCCAAGCTGGCAGGCTCCCCGTCAGATCGCCCCCGGCCAGGTTGTCTCGGGCCCAGGCGAGTATCGCGTCGAAAGCTTGCCGGTCGTTCGCGACCAGCGCGAAGAACAGTCCGTAGGCCTGTCCCTCCGACGTCGACCGTGCATTGGCCGTGCGGTCGACGATGCGTCCGTCCGGCTGCACGAACACCCGCGCAAATGCCTGCCACGCCTTCCACGGGCGCGCGGCATACCAGTTCATCGCCAGGCATGCGCCGATCGCGAGCAGCGCGATCGCCACCAAACCGACAAGCACTTTGCGCATCGTGAGCAAATCCCAGATGAGCTCACGCCCCGATCAGGCGTGGCCGTCCTTCCGCGCAGCGGCCATGCGGCGCAGCAGGCGGAACAGAATGGCCGCCAGCAACAGAGCGATCACCACCACGAAAATCACGAGTATCAATGGCTGCTGGGACAGCCACCAGCGCAGGCCGAGGAAGAACGGCAGGCGGCCGACGGCGTACTGGTTCTCGAGGCTGTAGTGGTTGACCTCGTCGCCATTGAGCAGCACCAGATCACCCTGGACGAACGGCACCTTGCCGTAATCGGTGAACATGCGGGCGACGTCGAGCAAGCGGTCCGAGTCGCCGGCGGTGAGCACCACCACGGTACGTCCGGACGACAGGGGCGATTCGAAGCTCATGACGCCGCCGAGCGACCGTCCGGCTTCAAGAATCACCCGGCCTGCGTGATTGATCGCGCCCTCGACATCACGCCCTTCCCACCGGGCACGCAGACGTTCCACCGGGCCGATCACGCGCAGCCGGGTTTCGCCGCGTGCCACGGTCATCGGCATGTAGTCGGCCCACTGCTCGAGCAACGGCTGGTTGCCGGCGGCGCCGAACACCAGGATGTCACGATCGGTCAGTTCCGAGATGCGATCGGCGTGCACCAACTGGAAACGAATCGCCGGATAGCCGGTCACGTCGCCGAGACGGCCCATCACCAGCAGATAGGCGCTGATTTCCTGCGGCGTGATGCTGCTCGGCAACACGATGCCGGTCTCCGAGAGATCCGCCAGTCGCGAGAACGGGAAACCACCGTCGGCGAACAGCGCCAGGTCAGGCAGGAAGGCGTAGTGCGGGATGTCGCTGAGATCGACCGTGGAATCCTCGTCGATCACGCCACGCAGATTGTCGAGGACGATGTCCTTGCACTGCCCTTCCTTCTTACGCTCGAAGTAGTACTGCAGCTGAAGCTGATTGTCGCCGCCGATCTTGTAGTCCGGAATGCTGACCTTGGCCTCGTTGACGGCCTCGAACGATGACACGAACGGCAGATTGATCCGGTCGGCCGAAGCGCCTTCCTCATCGAGGTAGGACAAGGCGATCGCCTCGACAAAACCATCGTTGATGTTGACGTTGAGCGTGGACTTGCTGCCCACGGTCGGCGTATAGCGATATTTGAGGTTCACCTCCATGCCGTCGGACTGCCAGGTGAACAGGTCCGGCGGCAGATGGAAGTTGATGCGGATCGTGTCCGGATACAGGCCGCTGGCTTCGAGCTGCCAGGACTCCGCAATTTCGCCAATCTCGACCGGACGATCGGTAGGAATCCAGCGCGGTGCATCGTAGGGTTCACGGGGCTCGGGCTCGCTGAACTCACGAATCGCCGTCGACGGTCCGGCCAAAGCCTCGGACCCCATGGCCAGCGAACGCGCGGCCTGCTTCAGCGCCAGACCGTCAGCCCCCTGGATGATCAGTAGCTTGGCGCCCGGCGTCTTTGGGTTGTCGACGATCGAAATGCTGGCCGAGGCGTTGTTGCTTGGCAGACGCAGTCCTGCTGGTCCGCGCCCCCCGACCACGAACACGACGCCATGGCCGGGCGGCAGGCTGTCGATGTAGGTCGGAAACTCCGCTCCTCGATAGTTCGCCATCGCGCCGAACCACGAGGCGGTCACGCCCGCTGCATCAAGCGCGTCGAGGGTCGGCGTGCCGGAAAATACGAACGGCAGCGTCAAACGACGCGTGTCGCGGCCATCGAAGAACGGCGACGGCAGCAGGTTGAGGTCATTCGACAGAGACAAGGGCTCGGTATCGAGCTCAAGCACGGTCTGGTTACTGACGACACCCCAGAGACTGGTGTACGCGGGGTCTTCGCACTCATAACGGTAGTGCGCGATCAGCTGCAGCGTGATCTGGTTGTACTGCACGAACAGGCGCGGGTCGATATCGATCGTGCGCTCGGTTCCACTGGCGGTTTCAGCCGAAATCGGCAGCGTGCCCGCCAGTTCGTTGTTGACCAGTACGTTGAGGTGCGAGACATCCCATAACAAGGACGGCGAATGCGCAAACTTGAGGTGCAGGCGCGCCCGCGTGACGATTTCATCATCACGCACGTTGACCGGAACGGAGACCTCCCCCTGCAGCCCGCGCAAACGAATCGGCCGCGAAATGCCGAGATCCTCAAGTGTCAGCTGCCGGCTGTGCGAGCGGATCACGCGATCGGTGGTGGCCTGATCCTTCATCGGTTTGCCCGCTCCGGCCGAAGCGGCGGCCTGCTGCTGCGCCGACACCTGCGCCGCAGACTGCGCATGGCTGTCCGGTGCCACGCTCAGCGCCGACAATGCCGCGACCACCAGCAGCCAGGACGCCAGCTTGCTCCGGCGCTTGATTCCCAATGCATTCTTCACCGCGTTCTCCACCGATTTGCTCCCCATGGCGATCAGGCGACCAATGCCCGATACACCGATACCCAGAATTTCCTTGAACGACGCGGACGGCACGTCCATGCCGCGGTCCTCCGACCAGCTGACCCACGCGTCGGCGCGACCGAAGATCGCATAAATCAACTGCTTTTCCTGTTCGACGTTGAGCTTGCCGAATCTCAGACCAACACGACCACCGACGGCACGCACCACTTCGGCCGGCATCCAGACTTCTCGATAGTCCGGTGCCAATGCCACTTCAACGATCGTTCCGTGCGCGACCTCCACGCCCTCGGGCAAGGTCAGGGACGTCCCGGTTTCCGACAGATCGAAGGTCTTGGTCGTGAACACTCGACCGTCCGGCAGAGCGAGCCCTGCCAGCAGTTCGGCTTCGACTCTGATCGCCTTGCGAATCTGTCGTTGCTCCCAGGCGACCGACAATGCGGCGCCGACGATCAGCAGGTTGTAGATCGTCCACGCCATGTTGAGCAGTACAGTATCGGTTTCGTTGGTGTTCCAGACGAACAGCCGCCCCACCCCGACGATCATCCCCACCGTATTGAGGAGCAGCAGCACCACATAAGGTTTGGCGATCTGCTGATCAAAATATTCGTTCTCGACGATACCGCCCTTGGCGGTCACATTGAAGGTGCCGAGCTTGGGGTTGATCACAGCCATGGTGGTCGGAATCAGAATGTAGGTCGCGAGTACCGACTCATAGACTTCCGCCCAGAAGGAGTGCCGGAACGGCCCCTGCAGACGCGAGTTCGTCAGGTTGGCCAGGACCAAATGCGGCGCGGCATAGGCAAGAATCGTCAGCGCCGGCGCATCGATGATGTGGGCCTCGAAAAACAGGTACGACAAGGGCGCCGTCAGGAACACGATACGCGGCAAACCGTAGAAGAAATGCATCATCGCATTGAAGTAGCACAGACGCTGGAACCACTTCAGGCCGCGTTTGAACAGCGGGTTGTCGATCCGGAATATCTGCGCCATGCCGCGTGCCCAGCGGATGCGCTGCCCGACATGCGCGGACAAGGACTCGGTCGCCAGCCCGGCCGCCTGCGCGATATTGATGTAGGCGCTGCGCCAGCCGCGCGAGTGCATCTTCAGCGAAGTATGAGCGTCCTCGGTGACGGTTTCGACGGCGATGCCTCCGACTTCGAGCAACGCTTCACGACGGATGACGGCGCAGGAGCCGCAGAAGAAGGTCGCATCCCAGAGATCGTTGCCATCCTGCAACAGTCCATAGAACAGTTCACCCTCGTTGGGCACCTTGCGGAAGGTGCGCAGATTGCGCTCGAACGGGTCGGGCGAAAAGAAATGGTGAGGCGTCTGTACCAGCGCCATTTTTGAATCGTGCAGGAACAGACCCAGCGTGAGCTGCAGGAATGAGCGTGTGGGGACGTGATCGCAATCGAAGATGGTGATGAATTCGCCGGACGTCTTCTCCAGCGCCCGATTGATGTTGCCGGCCTTGGCGTGCTTGGAGTCGTTGCGCGTGATATGCGTGGCACCCACCTCGGCGCAGAACGTCTTGAACTCCTCGCGACGGCCGTCATCGAGCACATAGACCCTGAACTTGTCGACCGGCCAGTCCATTTCCATGGCCGCCAGCACCGTGGGTCGCACCACTGAAAGGGGCTCGTTGTAAGTCGGAATGAACACATCGACGCTGGGCCAAAGCGATTGGTCGTCCGGCAGCGGAACCGGCTTGCGGTGCAGCGGCCAGACCACCTGAAAAAATCCCAGCGCCAACACCATGAACGCGTACAGCTCGGCCCCGATGAGGCCGACCGCGAAGAACATGTCGGTAAAACTGCGGTGCTGATCGAAGCTGACTGATTCGGTAAGCCGCCAATAGATGTAACGGGAACTGGCGAGCAGACTGATCACCATCAGTGCGATCGAAATCAGATGCCCTTCAATGTGGCGCATCCGCATTGCTGCCAAGGTGGCTCCGATCGCAAAGACCGCCTGCCAGGCCAGGCTCAACGGTGTGGTCACGACCATCAAGGCCGGGATCGACATAAAGGCCAGTGCCAGCCACATCACCCAGGGTTTGTCGAGCCAGTCGGTGGCCTGCCATTGACTCAGTCGTTCCCTCACGATCCCCCCCCTCGCCCGGTCACGATTCATAGGATGGACATCAGCCAGGCAGCCAGTTCGCGGAAGTCCCGCGCCGCCCGTGCCTGCGGGTCGTAGGCGGCCACAGGCAATTGTGAGGCGAGCGCCTCTTCCACGGCACCGTCAAAATGAATCACGCCGCCAAGCATTCGATACCCCAATTGTTCGCGCATGGCGGCGTAGACGTCGCGCGGCAAAGGGCGCGAATCGTCCATGCGGTTGACCAGATAGAACGAACGCTGCCGTGCCGGGGCGCGATCACGAAAGTCGGCGAGCCAGCGCTCCATCGTCGGCAGGGTCGCGAACGAGGCTGCGTCGGCCAGCAATACGCTGAGCACCACACCGGCATTCGACAGCACCTGCGGCAGAAACACCGAGCCACCCGGTGGCGTATCAATGACGAAGATCGCGTCGTCCGGCGCGTGCAGGGAGGCCAGCCCCCTGCTCAACCAATGGCGGTCGGACGCAACCATGCGTTCGTAGTAGGCACGTTCACTCTCAGCGACAATCCCGAACGGAACACAGATCACACCGCGATCAGTGCCGCGACAGCACTCCGACCATGCCGCACCGTTTCTGGAGCCTGGGGCGTGGCCCACCGGATCACAGAAGTCGGTACGAAAGCACAGCCGCGCCGCGTTCTGTGAATCGAGATCCACCAGGTAAACCCGCTTTCCGGCTTGCGCCAACTCCGCCGCCAGGTTCGCGGCGACCGTGGTCTTGCCCACGCCGCCTTTGGGCGACAGCACCGCGATCACGCGCACGCTATCGACCCTCGTTCGAGGCATATCCACCACCGCGTGCGAACCCGGTGCGTCAGTGATCATCGCCGACCCGTTTCAGGCGGGCGAATACTTCTCGCAGATTCGCATCCCTGGGCTGCGATACGCCGTGTGCCTCGCTGCGGGCGCCGTAGTTCAGCCGTAACTTGGCCAAGTCCGGATTGGTCAGCGGACGCGGAGCCTCCAGGCGTCGGAACGTCGAAACCAGACCGTCCGATACGCCACGCATCAACGAGGACGCCCGCGGCTGCGCCGACGTTGGCGAAAATTGGGGCTCCGGCTCGGACGCCGGCGGAGGTACTGACTCGGCGGTCGGCGGCTGCGGCTCCCGCATCGCGGGCTGGGTCGGACTGCTTGGCGGCACCGATGGCCAGATGGCCGAGCGCAATGACACCTCGATCGAACGACCGTCTTCAGGTGAGGCCGCCGGTGGCTGCGAAGCCACCGGCCCGGCCGCTGCTTGAGCGGGCGGGGCTTCACTGCGCGTGTGTTCGGCGCCCCTGGGTTCCGGCGCGGCCGCTGCTGGACTGGCCGCGCGCTGCGCGGAGCGGTCCACCTCATATGCCTTGAGGCTCGCCAACAGGCTGGCCGCCAGAGATTCCCTGCCCGGAACCGGCGTTGGCGCCAACGTCGGCTCGACACGAGCAGCCTGCTGTTCCTGCGGAACGAAGGACGCTTGCTGCGCCGGATCGGGGCGCGCATCGGCTGATGGCGGCGTCGGTGATGCTGCCGGCGGAGCCTGGGGTGGTGGCGCGCCTTGGTCCAGACGTGAGCGTACCGCTCTCAGCAGCGACCAATCTCCGGACTTTCCTGCTTCGGGATTTTCCGCCTTGTCGTCACGAATCTCGCGGTAACTTCGCGGATCGAGCCCCAGGTGTCCGTATAACTGCTTGATATCGTCATTTCCCTGGTCCGACATGGTGTATCGACCTCAGACGAAAAGGCTTGGATGTGCAAGCCGGAAACGTAAAGCATCGGTCGGCCCTTCGGCCTGACCGACCTGACGCAGCTGCAGTTCATCTCCAGCGCCGAGCTGCTTCAACCAGCCGGCGTACAAGCCTTCAAGGACACCACCGGACCACGACATCGCCGCATCGCCGAACGCCTGCCGCATCGGCGCGCAGGCATGAACGATCTCCAGACTCGAATGAATATCCCGAATCTGGGTCCAGCCCCAGCGGATGCTGCGCAGCTGAACATTGATGCTTTGTTCCAGCGCTTCAAGCGTATCGGCCTGCGGCAGGCTCAGGCGATCAGCCAGGCGGGCGCCGAGCACATAAAAAAAGGCGCGGTTCTCCTCGGCGCTCATCTGAGCGTCGAGTTCGGACGCCAGCGTCTTCAGGAAATCGCCCCATTGCGCCGAGCAGTCCGAGGACTGGTAATACAGCAGGCTCGTCTGCTCGATATCGCTCATTGAATCGTGTCCGGCATGGTCCCAGATTATTCGGAGCCTGAAAGGCTTACGCTTCGTTCGATTCTATCCAAGTGAACTAGGTGCGTGAAGGTATTGATTTCAGGCAAATAGCGGAAATTCTCAAGTTGCGGAAAGCCTGTTCCGCCGTCGTCGTGCGTTGTAGGAGGATTCACGCGGGTGCCCCAGTCATCATGCCCAGTCCATCTTCGGCTCGCGAGTGGGTAAAATTCACTCTAGTTCCCCGTGTTTCTCCTTAGTCTTCGCCTCTTGCCAACGCGCTTCCATACCCGCCAGACGCGCCGGATTGCCGACGGCCGGAAGCTCGTGCAGATATTTGCGCACGTGCCCATAGCGCCGCTCGAACTTTCGATTGGCGACCGCGAGCGCTTCGCTAGGATCAAGCTGTAGCTTTCGCGCCAGATTGACCACGCAGAACAATACGTCTCCCAGTTCGTCGAGCGTGCGAACGACATCCATAGACTCGGACTCGAGTTCCACGCGCAATTCCCCCAGTTCCTCGGCGATCTTGTCGAACAGATCCAGCGCCTCGGGCCAGTCGAAGCCGTCCGCCGCCGCGTCCAGCTGCAGATTCAACGCATGCTGCAGAACAACGTTCTTGCCATTCATGCCGTCACACTCTCCAGCCGGGAGATCAGATCGCGCAACATTGCCGCGGTCGCCCCCCAGATTTTCTGTCCCTCGTAGCGCACCTGAACGAACGGTAGCTGCAGACCATCACGGGTCAGGACATGGCGCTCAAACCGTCCAGGTTCCATCAGCAGCCGAAGCGGCACTTCAAACACTTCGGCGACTTCGGCCGGATCGTGCCGCAGCGTCGGCACATCATCCACTAATCCCACGACCGGCGTCACAATGAAGCGTGTCAGTGTCGGATAGTCGTCCAGATAACCGCAGATCTCCACCGCCTCCGGACGCAGGCCGACTTCCTCCCAGGCCTCGCGAAGCGCGGTCGCGGCCGCCGAGGCGTCGTCCGGCTCGCTGCGCCCCCCCGGAAAGCTCACCTGCCCCTGGTGCGACCGCAAGTGATCCGCGCGACGGGTCAGCAGTACCGTCAGCTCACGCTCACGACGCATGATCGGTACGAGTACGGCAGACGGCCTCAGCACGCCCCGCGTCTGCTGCTCGAACCATTTGCGCACCACGGGAGAGTCCATTTCCCGCGCTCGGCGGCGTGGCGCCCTGGACTCCGTGTCGGCGAGTGCGGCTCGCAGCCTTCTTTCAAGTTCCTTCGCGTTCAAGAGCAGGAGAAATGGTTGGTTGGCGGCGCCGGTGACGTAAAACTTCCAATCCGGCGGCTGGCCGGCAGTGTAGCGGAGGCTGCTACCATCCTGGTCTGCGATCCATGCCACGAAGATGTCTACGCGAGCCGATCCCCCACTGCCGCAAGCAGCTTCCTTCCGACTCGAACAGGATCGGGACCGCTTGGTGCTACGCGCCGAACACCTGCCGAACTATGCTCCGATCGGTGTGGACTGGGCTTCCGACGATGTTCGGCGCCGCATTCGTGGCGGAAAGCGACAGTTGCTGGCGCGCGCGGTCGGGCTGCACAAGTACCCGCGGACCAGCATCGTGGACGCCACCGCCGGCCTTGGCCGCGATGCCTACGTGCTTGCTTCACTGGGTGCCGAGCTCACCCTGCTGGAACGATGCGAACAAACCGCGGCGCTGCTGGCCGATGCCTTGCAACGTGTTCCGGACGACCCGGCCATTTCCCGCATGCGGCTTTTCGCCACTGAAGCCGTGGAGTGGCTGCACGCACACCCGGCCACCGCGGACGTCGTCCTGATCGATCCCATGTATCCCCACAGCGGCAAGCAGGCCTTGGCCAAGAAGGAAATGCAGGTTCTGCGCGCGCTCAGTGGCGGCGACGAGGATGCGGATGCGCTGCTGCCCGCCGCTCTGGCCTGCGCGACACGGCGCGTCGTTGTCAAACGGCCGCTCAAGGCGCCGCCGCTTGCGAATGCCGCACCCAATTTCCGCATCACGGGCTCACAGGCCCGCTATGACATCTATCTGCCTGCACGGGGTTCCACCGAAACATGAGTCTGCAACTGACACTGGTTCGTCACGCCAAGTCCGATTGGGGCGATGGCACGCTGAGTGATTTCGAACGCCCGCTGAGCGCACGCGGTCTGCGCGATGCTCCGGAAATGGCCGAACGCTGGCGCCAGCGATATACGCCACCCCAGTTGATCGTCAGCTCCCCGGCGCGGCGCGCCCTCACCACCGCGCGGATTTTCGCGGACGTGCTTGGGCTCGATACGGCGCGGATCGTGGAAGAAGCACGCATCTATGAAGCCGCGTTGCCCATGTTGCTGACGGTGGTGCGCGAATTGCCCGCCGATTGCGCGAACGTGGTGTTGTTCGGGCATAACCCCGGTTTCAGCGAATTGCAGCATGCGCTGGCGCGGGACGCTGGTGGTGTACTGCCGGCGGACGTACCGACCTGCGCCGTCACACGTCTGGCACTGGACGGCGCCAACTGGAGCGCCGTCGCCGCAGACGGCGGACGGGTTGTCGACTACGACTATCCGAAGCGCGTCGACCACTGAGCTGACGAAACCAGAGTTCGATCTCGGCCCGGAGTGGCTTGGGCCGGCTCGGGCCTGCGGAACCTCACGTGGATTCCGGATCAAGCCTGCGGCTTGTCCGGGGTGGCGCGGTCGGGAACGACGCTCCGATATCGATCAGATTGAGTGTAAGGCCCGTCGCTTCTCGTTTCGCAGGCAACAAAAAAGACGGCCGCAAATGCGGCCGTCTTTGTTTTTGAACCGAAGTCCGATTGCAGCTGGTCGCTTACAGCGATCCTTCGATGGTCCAGCCTTCGAACCACAGCGAGGTGGCGTCCGGATCGACCGCACCAAGGTAATCGGTCGCGTCGAGATAGTCCGGAATCGCTGTGCTCTCCGGGTAGGTGCCGAGCACTGCAGTCCAATCGATTGGCGCCGCCAGAGAAGCTTCGGCCGCCTGTGGGACATAGCTCTCGGTGAGGTCCGGATCGGCCTCGATGAAACCACCTGCGTTCAGCGTGAAGTTCGTCGTGACCGGATCACCGGTGGTCGCGTCGAAGCTGCTGGCGCCGACCGATCCACAAGACACCATCACGTTGTCATAGACCAGCGAGGTGTTCTGGTTCAACTGCGCGCTGCTGCCGTTGACGAAGACGCAGGCCTTGTAGGCCGTGGCATCGGTGTCGGCGAGCATGATGGAGTTGTGGAAGAAGCCGCCGGAGCCGGCCTTCATGTTGTGCATAGCGGCCGGGTCCGAGCCGCCCACCACACCGTAGAACGTGGCATTGGCGATAGTCGGCTTGGACAGGAACTCGTCCGTGCCTTCCGTATCCGCTTCGACGGTGGTGCCGAAGGTTTCCGGATCGTTCTGAATCACGAGCACATACTGTAGGTTGCCCTGGAACCCTTCGTCCCAGTCGACCGAGTCGTCCAGATTGTTGGTCAGTACGACGTGCTTCATGTTGACGGTGCCACCGAAAAATTCGATGCCGTCATCCGAGTTGGAGTTGACTTGCACGTAGTCGACTTCGGTGCCGGCGCCTACACCGACCAGCGAAATGCCGTTGATTTCGTCGCCCGGAGCGAATTCATAACCACCCTCGGTCACGACGACGTACTTCAGCACACCGCTGCTGTCGTCCGCATCGTAGCCAGCCGCGAAGCCGGATTCGCCTTCGGCGTCGATGTTGCAAGCCGAGTCGGCCGCGGTCGGACATTCATTGTGCGGCGCATAGCCGTGAAGAATCAGGCCGCCCCACTCACCTGAACCGGTGTCGTCAGCGTCGTCAGAGCTGAACACGATCGGCGCGTCGGCAGTACCTTCGGCCATGATCTTGGAGCCACGCGTGATCAGCAGATTGGCGAAGGTGCCCTTCTTGCCCTTGATCGCAGTGCCGGCATCGATCGTCAGCGTGACATCCGCCACAGCTGCGCCACTGGCGAGTTCGCCCGGCGTCGCAGACATTTCACGGTTTCCGTTACCGACCGTCACGCGGTCTTCGAGGTACCAAACGATATCGCTGCTCAGCGTGCGGTCTTCCATGATCGTCGACGGAAGGGCACAGACATCGTTGCCGTCCTCGTCCTTGTTCTTCGCCGAAGCCCATTCCGGGCAGTTCTCGGAGACGGTAACCTCGCCTGGCGTTTCACCACCGCCGCCATTGTTGTTCGTGGTTTCGTCGCCCTCGATCAGAATCGAGGACTCGTCACCCTCGGTGCAACCGTAAAGAGCACCCAGGGCGCTCGCCATCGCTGTAATCAGCACAAGCTTCTTGAAAGTCATAACCACTCCGTAAGTCTCAATAGGTTGTTTCTGTCTGAAACGAACTGCGCCTTGGCTCAGAAATTCCAGTCGAATCCGGCTTCCAGCTCCATACCCTTGTCATAGCTCTGGAAGACCTTTCCTCCCTGCGTGAATTCGACTTCCGAATCCAGCAGATTTTTTACCTTCGCCTTCAGCGCGAAGTCCGCGGTCACGTCGAACTTGTAGTTCACGTCAAGCGCCAAGCGGGGTTCCTCAATGACGTCCGGACGGCCGGACACGCCGACGTCGACGATGTTGTCGCCGCTCTGGTTGAGCAGCAGCGTCAGCTGCTGACGGGTCGGCAGGTCGTCGTAACCGAGAACCACGTTGAGGGTGTAGTCCGGCTGACCCTGCAACTTGCGCTTCTCGCCGGTCGTCAGGGTCACCTCGGAATCGATATAGCTGCCGTTGAAGGCAATGAAGAACGTCCGGTCATAACGCTCGTCGAAGCTGAAGTCCTTGCGCAGGTCCAGCTCGATGCCATAGAGCTCTGCAGAATCGGCATTACGGAAGGTCCGCGAGTTTCCGGCAGTGCCCGAAGCGGGCTGCACGACGCGCTCGATGGGGTCCTTCAGATCCTTATAGAACAGGGCCACGCTGAGGCTTTCCGTATCCGAGAAGTAGCGTTCCCAACGAAGGTCGACGTTGACGACCTCCGACAACTTGAGGTTCGGGTTGCCGCGAACGCGGAAATCGAATTCCTTGTCGTAGAAAACCGCGTTCGAGGTTTCCTTGAAGTCCGGACGGGACACGGTCTTGGAGACGGCAAAGCGCAGCTGTTGCTCTTCCGACAGGAACCAATTGAAGGAGAAGCTCGGCAGGAATACGCCTTCGTCGATCTTCGAGCTCACCGGTCCCTGGTCCCCGGCAAGTTCGAAGGTATCGGTGGTCTGCGTGTAGTCCTCGTAGCGACCACCCAGCACGATCTGATAACTGTCGAGGAACATCAGGTCATACGACAGATAGACGCTGTCGAGATCCATTTCCGCTTCATAGCTGTCGCTGGGTTGGGTCTTGTCCTGAAATGCGAAGCCCGTCCCCGAATCGCCGGTGATGTTGTCCACCGTCAGCACTTCGCTGACCAGGAGGTTGGGCGCGTTGTCGTCCACGCCGGACTGCAGGCCGCCGTCGTAACCGTAGCTTTCCGAATCCGCATCACGTTCGCGGCGGATCACTTGGACGCCGAACTGAATCTTCGAGCTGCCAAAGCTGTTGGGGTCGAAGGCGTATTCGAGGTCTGAGGAAACGTCGACGTTGTTGTCGACCAGATCGTCGTAACGACGCAGCAGGTTGGGAACCTGCAGATTGTAGATACCATCGCCCTCACGAAGGTCGAATCGGACTTCGCGGCGGTCCGGCGCGTAACGCCGAGCCTGGGAACCGGTCACCTGCCAGTCCGCGACCAGCTTGCCGGAGTCACCGATCACGTGCTCGCCGGAAAACTGCTGCGACAGGAATTGCCGTTCGATCCAGTCGATCGTGTAACGATACGATTGGAAATTCGAATCGCCGTCCAGGCCCTGCGAGACGCGCGTCTTGCTTTCTGTAACTCGCGATACCAGGCTGTTGGACTGGTAGGTATTGCTGCCCATGTTCAAACCAAGGGCCAGCAGCGCGCTTGCATCGATATTGTTGGTCGCTTCCTCAAATGTGAAGTCGTCGAATACTTCGCCGCTGCCTGCGGTGTAGGTGCGCGACACACCCGAGTCCTTCTGACTCCAGCCATTGCGATAGTTGCCGGCCGCGAAGTAGCCGAACTCGTTGCCGTCGAAATCGAAGACATCACCGTAGTTCAGGCCCAGTGACACCTTCGGTGTCGCTGTCGTGGTATCGAGGTCGAGGTCGTCCTTGAGCAGCAGACCACCGATCTGACGCAATTCCGTTTCGACATTCTGCGAGTATTCATCGTCATACTTCAGAACTTCGGCGATGCTCGGCACAGCGGCAGGAACGTCACGTGATCCGCCATCCCAACCCAGGAAGTCCGTATCACTGCGGCTGGGATCGGCGGCCACGTCATCGCCGGTCAGTCCAGGCACATAACCGAGCGAGAACGACACCTTGCCAGCGCGCTCCAGCGGGAAGCTACGCGTGTTGATCACGAGATTGCCGCCGGTGGACTCGCCCGGCATGCTCGCGACGAAGGTTTTCTTGACGTCGAGCTGACTGACCATGTTGGTCGGAAACAGATCCAGCGGTACCGTTCGCTTCGACGGATCGGTACTCGGCAGCGTCGAACCATTCAGTGTCGTCGTGATATAGCGCCCGCCGAGACCGCGGATGAAGACGTACTTGTCGTCCTGAATCGTCACACTCGGCACGCGTACCACCGAGGCGGCCACGTCGGTATCGCCAAACCGCGCCAGTTCCTCGATACCGATCGTATCGATCACATTGACGGCGAAGCGCTCACTTTCCTCGAAGGCGTTCGGCTGCAGTTTGGCGGTGACGACGATTTCCTCAAGCGAGGCGTCCTGCGGGCCCGAGCTGGCGCCGCCCAAGCGGATGTTCTCGTTCCTGGACACGCCGCTGACCACGCGCACGTCTTCCGCCATCGGCGCGGCGAAACCGTCGTGATTGATTTCCAGCTCATAGACGCCGCGCGGCAGCTCAAGGCTGTAGCGACCATTGGCATCGGTGGTGGCCGTGGCGCCAGTGCCGCGAACCGTGATCGTGGCGCCGGCCAGGGGCACGCCGTTGTTGGTAATGCGGCCGCCCAGCGATCCCTTGGGGGCCTTGGCCGTCTCGACCGCAGTCTCCGCGCCGAAATAGGGCTCCACGGAAACCTGCGCCTCGGCACCGGGCTTCAGCGCGACGTTGATGTCAACGTACTGACCCTTGGCCGAGTTGAAGCGGATGGTCTGGACCGGTGTGCCCTGGTCCGAGAACACGACACTGTGCGAACCGGCCGCCAGGTCGAACATGACCGAACCGTCGGCGCCAATTTCTGCTCGCGCTTCGCCGTCCAGCACCGCGGTCAGCCCGCTGGCCGGCTTGCCGTCCTGGAACGCGTAGATGACCAACTCATCCTGCGCGATCGCAACCACGGCGTGACAGGAGATCGCTGCCGCCGCGATGTGCTTCAACCCGAATCTTCTCATTTAGACCTCTAGAAATCCGCAAGCAATGGCCGCAAAACCCAAAAGTGATGCGATACGAACCAGGCGGGGGATCAACCCGAGCCGCGTCGTGCGCCGGGTCCATGGCGCGCCGATGTTCCGCGGGCTCGATGTCCGACTTGCGCGCCATGGCGCAATACCGAACGGCTTTCCGGTGTGGCGCTGTGGCGCCGGCGACCGAAAATTTCTATCGAAACGAGTGACCCCCGATGTCGCATTCAGATGAAGTGCGTCGTTCCGTCAACGCGACTTGCGGACAAGGCTTTCGTCCTCAAGCACTCCAAATTCATGGCTGCGCAGGCTAGAGGTGTTCGATGACAGGATGGTTACGAAACGATGACGAATCGACGTCACGGCGCCGCATAGCTCGGGCGAGCCGGTCGTGGTGTCAACGGGAATCAGGCCGCAGTGACTTCGCCGGGCGCCTTGCGCCGGCTCGCAACTGTCACAACAGTGAAACTTTTGGTGCGCAGCCGGCGGCGAAGGCGGCTAGATCGTCCGCGTTCCGGAGTCCGGAGTACCGAAAGGCAGCGCCCGCAGTCCGCTGCGGAAACGACGCGCGTTCTGAACATAGTGCTGTGCGGACATGGCAATGGCCGCCATTTCCTCAGCCGTGAGCGCACGCACCACCTTGGCCGGCGCACCCACGACCAGACAGCCGTCGGGAATTTCCTTGCCTTCGGTGACCAGGGCCTTGGCGCCAATCAGACAATGACGTCCGATACGGGCCCCGTTGAGTATCGTGGCCTGCAAACCGATCAGACTGTCGTCGCCGACGGTGCAGCCATGGAGCATCGCCAGATGACCGACGGTCACGTTCCGCCCGATTCGAAGCTTCACGCCGGCATCGGTATGCAAGACCGCACCATCCTGGATATTGCTGCCCTCGCCGATCTCGATATCGTCACAGTCACCGCGCAACACCGCGTTGAACCAGACGCTGCTGTTTCGGGCCAAGGCGACGCGACCGATGACGGTCGCGTTGTCGGCTAGCCATACACTGTCGTCGGCAAGGCGTGGGCTGTGTCCCTCGAATTCGTAGATCAAGTTGGCTCTCCACAGGCTTCCATCAATGAATCCAAGCATACCGCCGCTGAACCGGACTGCAGCGCGCCCGGCCCGGCTGGCAATCGGCAGCATGCTGCTGTTGCTCCTGTGGGCCTGCGGCTCCACGACCACGCCGCGCCTGCCGGCGCTCGAAGAAAGCGATGTGGTGCTGGCCTTCGGCGACAGCCTGACCTACGGCACCGGCGCGAATTCGGATCAGGCCTATCCTGCCCAACTTCAGAGACTCATCGGCCGCGAGGTGCTGAACCATGGCGTGCCCGGAGAAACCTCGGCCGAAGGGCTGGAACGGTTGCCGCGTGTGCTCGACGACGCGCAAGCGTCACTGGTGATTCTGTGCCTGGGCGGCAACGACATGTTGCGCAAGCTCGACCGCCGCGCGATGTATTCCAACCTGGCCGCCATGGTGGAGTTGGTGCATGCCCGCGGTGCGTCCGTAGTGCTGCTGGCAGTGCCCGAGCCGGCGGTGCTGGGCCTGCACGCCGAGCCGGGCTATGCCGAGTTGGCGCAGCGATATACGATCCCCCTGGTCGAAGACGCGCTCGCGGACATCATCGAGGAGGCCGGGCTTCGCTCGGATCGCATTCATCCCAACGCGGCTGGCTATCGGAGGCTGGCCGAGGCCATCGCCGACACACTGGCCGACAGCGGTGCGGTCAGTCGTCGGTAGGCCGCTTCGGCGAACCGATATCTTCGATATTGATGCTCCTGTAGGCCGTTTGAATGAACGAATAGGCGGCAAAAAGCAGCAGACCCAGGCCGCTGCCCGCCAACAGCCAGTCACCGGCCGGCAGCTCCACCACGAAATCGAGCGCATCGGCCAAGCCGATGGTGCCGCCTTGGTCGTGCTGATCGCCAATGGCGCGGTAGCCGAACAGCATTGCGATCACCCCGAAGCTGAGTCCGCGCGCAAACAGGCCCAGCTTCGACACCGGATGAATCCAACGCATGGCGGCGCGGCCCGCCGTCAAGTGGTCGGCGTAGCGCCCAGTCCAGGCCTTGATGAAGTGCGCGAACGCCACGATCGCGAACGTAAGGGCCAGAACGGCCGCCGCCGGCGTGGACGCGATGCCGCCCGCGATCGTTGTGGCGATCACACCGCCATCCCCCGGCGGCGAACCGGCACCCCGAACCAGTGATCCCGTAAAGAGCGACAGCGCCGCGTAGCTGATCCCGCTGATGAACAATCCGGTACGGATGACAATGCCCTTGCCGCCACGGCCATGCCGATCGGTGTCCAGAATCGCCTGCACCAGACGCCACAGCGAATAGGCCGCCAGGCCCAGGACCAGCGCAATTGCGATCGGGCCCCCGAATCGATTGGTAAGGACCCGCTCCAGCGCCTCTTTGCTGTCCATCGTCTCGCCGGCCCCGACCGCCGCCAACGCCGCAAAGAAACCGATGATCAGGTAGACGAATCCGCGCGCGGCGTAACCGGCCCGTGCGGCGATACGGAAGGCCTGGCGGGCGTAACGCTGAAACATGCTGGATTTGCCCAAGCGCGGATTTCCGGCCAATGCCTGGAAGCGCTTAACGCAGGATCAAGGCGGCGACCGGACTTGATCGCAGCAGGCTTGTGGTGGTGCTGCCGATGATCAGCTGACGGATGCGCGAATGCCCATAGGCGCCCATCACCAACAGATCCAGATCCTGCTGCCGCAGGTGGTCGATGATCGCGGCTTCCGGCTCGCCGCTCAGCACCTTCACCGTCGGGGCAAAGCGCTGCAGCGCGGCTTTCGCCCAGTCCAGCGCTGTTGCGGTACTCGCCGTTTCGTGGCCAACGGTGACCAGATGGCAGTTCAATCCACTCAGCAAGGGGCTGGTCGCCACTTTGGCGACCATCTTGCGGCCAGTCTCGCTGCCATCGAAGGCGATCAGGAAGCTGCGCGGCTCACGGAATGTCTCCGCGGCGACCAGCACCGGTTGCTGTACGGCGCGAATTGCGCGCTCCAGGGTGTGGTCCAGATGCACCTTGCTCGGCGTGTCCAGGTGGTAGTGCTGGCCCAGCACGAACAGGCGCGTCTGCGCCTGCATATCGAGCAGGCTGTCGACCAGGGTGCCGTGGCGCTGCCGCGTCTCCACAGCAGTGACGCCAGCGGCGGCGACCCGCGCGCGCGCACCTTCGAGCAACTGGCGTCCGTGTTCCTGCGCGAGTCGGCTGCGCTGCTCGTCCAGTTCGCTCAGCTCGGACAGCAGCGCCTCGCTGGCGCCCAGGCCGATGCTTCCGCTGAAATCCATGACCGGCGCGTGCTCGGGGTGCCGGTCGAGCACGTGCAACAGCTCCACCGGAATCTCCAGCCGCAGCGCGGCCCAGGCCGCGAGATCACACACACTCGGGGTGTAGGCGGCTCCGTCTACGCAGGCGCTGAGCTTTTGCATTGTCATCTCCTTCAGTGCTCGATCAGCCGTTCGACGGCGTCGGGCTTGTCATGGACCGCAAAACGATCGATCAGGGTGAGGCTGGCCTCGTCCAGACCCAGCACTTCCACCTGGGTTCCCTCGCGACGGTACTTGAGCACGACCTTGTCGAGCGCGGCAACCGCCGAGATGTCCCAGAAGTGCGCGCGGCTCACGTCGATACACACGCGTTCAATGACTTCCTTGAAATCGAAACTCGACACGAAGCGCTCCGAGGAGGCGAAGAACACCTGTCCCACCACGCGATAACTGCGCTGCCGCCCCTCGTCTTCGGTCGCGGAATCCACACGCAGTACCCGACCGACCTTGTGCGCAAAGAACAGGCCGCTGAGCAACACTCCCACGAGCACCCCGCGCGCCAGGTCGTGGGTGGCGACCACCACAACCACCGTGGCGAACATCACGATGCTGGAGCTGGCGGGATAGCGGCGCAGGTTCTTCAGCGAGTCCCAGTTGAAGGTGCCGATCGAGACCATGATCATCACCGCCACCAGCGCCGCCATCGGTATCTGACTGACCCAGGGCCCCAGGAACACCACCATGATCAGCAGTACCACGCCGGCGACCAGGGTCGACAGGCGGCCACGCCCCCCCGATTTCACGTTGATCACCGACTGCCCGATCATGGCGCAACCAGCCATGCCGCCGAGCAGTCCCGAAGCGATGTTGGCGACCCCCTGCCCCGCGCATTCGCGATTCTTGTTGCTGCTGGTGTCGGTGAAGTCGTCGACGATCGACGCCGTCATCATCGATTCCAGCAGGCCCACCACCGCCAGCGTTGCCGAGTACGGCAGGATGATGGAGAGGGTCTCCAGCGTCAGTGGCACGTCTGGCAGCAGGAATACCGGCAGGCTGTCGGGAAGCTCACCCATGTCGCCGACGGTATGGATGTCCAGGCCCAGCAGCATCGACACCGCCGTGAGCACCACGATGCAGATCAGCGGCGACGGGATCGAGCGCGTCAGCAGCGGGAACAGATAGATGATCGCCAGCCCGGCCGCGACCATCGGATAGACGATCCAGCTCACGTGGATCAGCTCGGGCAGCTGCGCCATGAAGATCAGAATGGCCAGCGCGTTGACGAAGCCGGTGATTACCGAGCGCGACACGAAACGCATCAGGCCGCCGAGCTTCAGAGCACCGGCCACGATCTGCAGCAGACCGGTCAGCAACGTGGCCGCGAGCAGGTATTGCAGCCCGTGCTCCTTGACCAGGCCCACCATCACCAACGCCATCGCACCGGTCGCCGCCGAGATCATGCCGGGACGACCGCCGGCGAAGGCGATGACCACGGCGATCGAGAACGAGGCATAGAGACCGACCTTGGGGTCGACACCGGCGATGATCGAAAACGCGATCGCTTCGGGAATCAGGGCCAGGGCAACGACGAGTCCGGCGAGCACATCGCCGCGCAGATTGGACAGCCAGGTTTGACGCAGGGAACGGATCAGCATGAGTACACGCAGCGGTTCAGCCGGAAGGCCGCTCGCAGCGATGCGGGCTGACGGATTATCCGGCGGGAATTGGATCGGAAGACCGGCGTTGCAAGGATGACGCCGGGTCGGAGCGGCGCGAGTATACCGGCTCAGTCGCGCCCGGCCGAACGCTGCTCACGCAGCAGCGCCTGCTCGACCATCGTCAGGGCCACCTGGTTGCGAACGTAGAGCGGCTCCAGTGCATCGGCGCTTTGTGCCGTGCCGTTGCGCAAAGCGGCTTCGGCCACCCGCAAGGCGGCCGCAGCATCGGGCAATGCGTTCACGTCCACTGAACTCAGATACTCGCCAAATCGGGTGGCCAGGGCGCCCTCGGCTGCGGCGTATCCGCTCCCGGCGCCCCGAACCGGACCTGCGGGCAGCGGTACTTGCCGTGGGTCGCATACGATCGGCGTCTGCGTCTCTAGCGCCAAGTCGTCCTCACCGCGCTCGAACGTGGCGAAATAGACTTCGCCCATGCGCGCATCGATCGACACCGCCAGCGGTCCGTCCGCACCCCGATCAAAAGCCTGTTGCGCGATCAGCGCCAGTGAGCTGACAGCGACAACCGGCCGATCAAGCGCCAGCGCCAGTCCCTTGACGATGCCGACGCCGATGCGCACGCCAGCGAAACTGCCGGGGCCGACACCGCAGGCGAACAGGTCGATCTCGGCCGGACGAATGCCTGCCTCGGCCAGCACCTCGTCGAGCATCGGCAACAGCAGTTGGGTATGTCCTCGCCCGACCACTTCGAAGCGCGCATGAACCCGTCCGTTCCGGCTCAAGGCCACGGAACAGGCTTCGGTGGCGGTATCGATCGCAAGAATATTCATGGCGCCAGGGTCCTGAGCCAGTCCTGCGCTTCCTGCGAGCTGTTCAGCCGGGTCATCGGCGGCAGGCTGTCGAGCACCGTCCGACCATAGCCGCGCGTACGCAGGCGCGGATCGCCCAGCACCAGCAGGCCGAGATCGGTCTGATCACGGATCAGGCGCCCGCTGCCCTGACGCAGCGCCACGATCGCTGCGGGCAGCTGCAATTGCATGAACGGCTGGCCACCGGACTGACGCAGGGCATTGATCCGCGCATCGAACACCGGATCACCCGGCGCCGCGAACGGCAGGCGGTCGATCGCCACCAGGCGCAGGGCGGAACCGCGCACATCCACGCCTTCCCAGAAACTGGCGGCGCCCACCAGCACGGCGCGTCCGGATTCCGAGAAACCCTCCAGCAAGGTGGCGCGGTCGTTCTCGCCCTGCACGAACAAGGGGAAGCTGGTCTCGCGCTGCAGGCGCTGCGCCACCCGCTTGAGCGCGCGATGGCTCGTGCACAGCACGAAGGCTCCGCCCTGGGACGCTTCGAGCAAGGGCAGCAAGGTGTCGACGAAGGCGTCGGTGAATGTCGGATCGTTCGGGTCCGGTAAACCCTGCGGCAGCCACATGCGCGATTGCCGTGCGTAGTCGAACGGGCTTTCCAGCTGCACCTTCTCGGCGTCGTTGAGCCCCAGCGTCCCGGTGAAATGCGAGAAATCGCCACCGGCAGCCAGCGTCGCCGAGGTATAGACCCAGGACGTGGCCTGGGCCGCCACGGCCGTGGCGTATCGGGATTCCACGCGAATCGGCGTGGTGTGTAGCGCCCCGCCATTGTTCAGCGGCTCCACCCAACGCACGCTGTCGCTCTCGCTCTGGTCCAGGAACTCGGCGAGCCGGCGCTGTGCGTCGGCCGTGCGGTCGCGCGCAGCGGCCACGCCCTGGGCACGATCCGCAATCAAATCGAGTGCGACGAACAGCTGCGCCAACGCCTCCTCGACCTGGACCAGCGCCTCGCCGGCACCGCCTACGCGCCGGTAGGCCGCCGCCGTGGTACGCGCCGATACGTTCAGGAATACGCGCTCCAGCGCCACCGCCGCGTCGGTCACCGCGGCGGTGGCGTCGGCCGCGTCCGGCACGTCGCCCAGCTCCGAGAGTTCGCGCGCAGTATCGCGCGACAGGTCCAGCAGTTGTCGCGTCGACAGACGCGACCCGAAGAAGCGCAGCGCCAATTCGGGAACCTGATGCGCCTCGTCGACGATGACCGCATCGGCGCCCGGCAGGATCTGCCCAAAGCCTTCCTGCTTGAGTACGAAATCGGCGAACAGCAGGTGATGGTTGACCACGACCACGTCGGCCGCGGCGGCGTTGCGGCGCGCGTGCACGACATGACAGCGCTCGAAATCCGGACAACGCGCGCCGAGGCAATTTTCCACGGTGGAGGTGATGCGCGGCACCAGCGGATCGGCCTCGTCGCCGAATCCGAGTTCGGCGATTTCGCCGCTGCTGGTCGCGGACAGCCATTGCCGGACCCGCATCAGGCGCTCGATCTCCACGCCATTGCGCGCATCGTTGAGCGCCCGCTTGGTGCGATAGATGCAAGCGTAATTGCCGCGCCCCTTGAGCAGCGCGCGCCGCACCGGTACGCCCAGCGCCTCCGCCACGCGCGGCAGGTCACGATGAAACAACTGGTCCTGCAGGTTCTTGGTGCCGGTTGAGATCACCACGCGGCGCCCTGCCAGTAAGGCCGGCACCAGATAGGCGAAGGTCTTGCCGGTGCCGGTACCGGCCTCGACCACCAGCGTGCCGCCGTGATCGAGGGTGCGCGCAACGGCCGCAGCCATCGCCACCTGCGCCGGACGCGCCGAAAAGCCTTCGATGGTCGCCGCCAGCGCGCCGGCTTCGGCGAACGCCTGGACCACCCGCTGCTCCAGGGGCGCGGCGTCACGCCCGTTCACGACAGCCCCGGCGTCGCCGCTGTGGTCCGCGGTGTCGATGGAGCCGCCTTTCAGGACGACGGCAGCATGCGCGCGATTTCACCGGCCTTGGCCCGTGCGGCGCTGGCGCCACCGGCGTCACCAAGCTGTTCCCGGGCCGCGGCGATCACCTGCCACAGGTCCTGGTCGATATAGGGATTGCCGCGGGAGTAGGCGCTGGCGCGCTGCGCCGTGGCTTCGGCGTCCTGCGCCTGGTCCTGGGCCAGCTGGGTCTTCGCCAGCTCCAGCCAGACGAACGGATTGCGCGGTTCGATGCGGCGTGCCCGGTCCAGCGTGGCGGCGGCGACATCGCCATTGCCGGCATCGCGCTGTGCCTGTGCCTGCTGGATCAAGGCCATCACCGCCGGGCCGCTGACCTCGGCGGCACTGCGCGGGAAGTTCTGTACCGGCGGCTGCGTGGGCTGCTGCGGAAGCTCGACGCCGCCTTCGCTGCCCGGCTCCGGTGGCCAGCTTGGGTAGACCGGCGCGTTGGGGTCGTCCGGACGCGGTTGCGGCCAGTCCTGGCGTGGCTGCCGCGTCGTGGTGCAGGCCGCGAGCCCGCACAGCAGCAGGCTGATCAGCGGCCAAGACAGGCCGCGTCGGTAAGTTCGACTCATCTGAATATGTCTCGAAACCACTGTAGCGCTCCGGGCCGGTAGGCATTGGCGCAGGGGGCGTAGTCTTCCGGCGAATAGTCTGCGACGAAGGGTACCGCAATCGGATTCATGCAGCCCTCGTCGGCACGCAAACCGCTCTGCGGTTCGACCAGCACGGTCTCGACCTTGGACGGCGGCAGCGGATCGAAGCTGGACACGCGCAGGTCGCTCATCACCTGCGACCAGATCGGCAGCGCGCCGCTGCTGCCGGACAGACCGGTGGACTTGTTGTCGTCGCGCCCCACCCAGATCACGGTGGCGCGGTCGCCGCCGTAGCCGGCGAACCAGGCATCACGGTAATCGTCGGTGGTGCCGCTCTTGCCGGCCAGCCGCGTCGCGGGCGAGATCACGTTATAGGCACTGGCGCCGGTGCCGAAGATCATCACCTGCTCCATCGCCCAGTTGAGCAAGAACACCGGCGCATCCGGCAGCGCGGTCTTGCCGCGCAGCGGATAGCGGTTGAGCGGCTCGCCGTCGACCGTGGTGACATCGCGAATCGCCGTCAGCGGGTACTGATAGCCACCGTTGCCGATCGTGGCGTACATCTGCGCCACGTCGATCGCCGGAATCTCCGCCGCGCCCAGCATGATCGACGGCAGCGGCGTCATCGTACCGGGATAGCCTGCAGCCTCGAACATCTTGGCCACCCTGTCCACACCGACGTCGAGGCCCACCTTCACCGTGGCGAGGTTGTAGCTCTTGGCGAGTCCGAGATACAGCGGAAACACGCCGTGCAGCTCATGGTCGTAATTCTGCGGCGTCCAGGTCGAGCCATTCGGCAGCTTCAGCGACACCGGCTGCTCGTCCACCGGCGTCAGCAGGTTGTAGCGCCCGGGCTCGGACAGCGCCGCCAGATAGACGAAGGGTTTGGCCAGAGAGCCGATCGGACGGCGTGCGTCCAGCGCACGATTGAATCCGGCATAGTGCGAATCGCGCCCGCCGACCAGGGCCTGCACCTCGCCACCTTCCAGACTGACCACCACGCCGGCGCCCTGCAGCGAGTCCTCGACCATCTTGCGGCTCAGTTCGATCCGGTCCAGCCCTTCAGTCATGCGCGTTTCCAGGGATTCCTGGGCGCGCGGGTCCAGCGTGGTGAAGATGCGCAGGCCTTCGCTGAGCAGATCCTCGTCCTGATAGTCGCGACGCAGTTGTCGCTTCACCAACTCGATGAACGCAGGGAAACGCTCGACGCCGCCCTTGACGCCGGTAACGCCCAAGGGCTTTTCCAGACCGGCCTGGTACTCGGCCTCGTCGATGTAGCCGGCATCGCGGAACAGGCGCAGCACCAGCGCGCGACGCGCCTTGGCCCGTTCCGGGTTGCGCCGCGGGTTGTAGTACGAAGCGCCCTTGGCAAGCCCGATCAGCAGCGCGATCTCGTGCGACTGCAATTCCGACAGTGGCTTGTTGAAATAGAAGCGGCTGGCCAGCCCGAAGCCGTGAATCGCACGGTCGCCGTCCTGCCCCAGAAAAATCTCGTTGAGATAGGCCTCCAGAATCTGATCCTTGCTGTAGTGCGCCTCCAGCAATAGCGACATCAGGGCCTCATTGGCCTTGCGCGCCCAGGTCTGATCCAGCGTCAGAAAGAAATTGCGCACCAACTGCTGAGTGATGGTGCTGCCCCCCTGCACCACCCGCCCTGCACGCAGGTTGGCGAGCGCGGCGCGACTGATGCCGCGAATCGAGATGCCGTGATGTTGGTAGAAATGCTGGTCCTCGACCAGCACCAGCCCCTTGGGCAGCAGTTCCGGCACATCCGCGATCTTGACCAGCACACGATCTTCGCCGTGCGCCGGATGGATGCTGCCGATCGGCAGGGGATCGAGGCGCGCGATCACGCGCGGACTCGGTGCGCCGGGCTCCAGGATTTCGCTGATCGAGTGGCCCGAAAACCGGACGGAAAGACGGGACGAAGGCTGCGCGCCATCCCAGAAGCGAAAGGCGCGCGTGACCAGATCGATGGTCGAACCGGACACCGAGAATGTTCCGGGGCCGGCGGCGTCCGAGACATGACGATAACCGAGACGCCCCAACTCTCGCTGCAGCATCGCCGCGTCCACCCGCAGGCCGGGATACAGCTCCAGCGGCGCGGCGTAGACCTGTGCCGGCAAGGCCCAGCGCGCGCCGGCGAAGCGTGTCCGCACCACATGATCGAGCTGGACCAGATAGTAGGAGAACGCCGCGAGCGCAGCGCACAGGGCGAGAACAAAAGCGATCAGAAAGCCGCGGCGAACGCGAAACCAGCCGCGAAGCGAGGACCGGGATGAGGATTTGCGCATGGGTGCGCAATGATAATGAAATTGGCTCGCAACCGCGCAGCCAGCGAACAACAAAGATGCGCGCCGCCGCGATATGCTTTGACGCTTCAGCCCTCAATCGAGTCCTGACGTGGACCGCAGTCCCGAAGCTGAAGCTCCTCGTGAAATGGCGGCGTCGACGCGGCCCCGTCCCTTGGACTGGCGCGCGCTGGTGCTGGAGCTGGGCGTGGTGTTCTTCGGCGTCACCGCTGCCTTCCTGCTCAACAACTGGAACGAGGGACGCCAGCAACAGCATCGCGCCCAGGAGTACCTGCAAGGCTTCGCGCAGGATCTGGCCAGTGATCGCCAGCAACTCGAACAGCTGCTTCCAGGCCTGGATACCAAACTGAAGGCGCTGGACAGCTTGATTTTCGCTCCAGACGAGCAAGCGCCATGGACGCCGGAGCAGGCCTTCGACGTCTTTCGCCACATCGTCGCGAATGTGGTCGCGGTTCCTACGCGAGGCACGTACGAAACGCTGCGCAACAGCGGCAGCCTGTCGCTGATCAGTGACTACGCGCTACGTGCAACGCTGGTGGAGTACTACGAGCAGCTTCCGCTGGTCGAAAACAAGGTCGACCTGCTGCAGGACTGGACCTTGAACCGGGTCATGCCGTTCGCCATCGAGCATTTCGACATCGTGCAGTCGCGCGTGCTCGATCCCGAAGCGGTGTCCGGCCCACGCTTCCGCAATCTGGCGCTGTCCTACCGGTCCTTGCTGCAACAGCAGCGCGATGCCTATCGCGAACTGCTCGACGCGAACCGGCGCACCGCCGATGCGGTCGCGGCCACGCTGCCCAAGTCGCAGCGCTCAGCCGAAACCGAACACCAGGAATAATTGCGCAAAGCCGGCCATGCAGCCGAGCGCGGCACCGACCAGGATCAGCTTCATCTCGTCTTCCTTGAAGCACGGCCGCAGCAGGTCCTGAAACTCCTCGGCCGGAAGCTGCTGCATGCGCCCCTGAATCAAGGAGCCGACCACGGCCGCGCGTTCGTGCGCGAACGCGTCATTGTTGAACGGCAGCGAGGCCTCGGCCAGCGCCTTGTCGCCAACCGACTCGCGAATCTCCGCGAAACGGCTCGGCCCCAGCGTGGTCTGGACCAGCAGTTTCATGGTGCCGCTGAGCGCACCGGCCACGCCGTCCACCAGCGGACGCATGTGGCGTCGCACGATCGCGGCGGTACGTTCCGATTGCGGCCCCTGCAGCATTGATTCGATCAGGCGGCGCAGCGTGACGATGTCCTCGACCATGATCCGGCAGAACGACTCGGAGACCGCATCCTGACGCTTGAGGAACAATCCCTGGATGCGCAGCGGCCCGATCCGGATCGGATTGAGCGGACGAAAGATCAGGTTGAGCGCGATCCAGTTGGTGGCATAGCCGACCACCACGCCGCCAATCGGCAGGGTCCACCACACCGGGAACAGGAACCACTGCAACATCTGCAACAAGCCGAAAAAGCCACCAAAAAACCAACCGGAATGAACCAGAAAGCGGAACTCGGTCTGACCGCACTCCCAGAACACGCGGTTGAGGAGTTCCTTGTTCTTTTCGAGGTGGTCCTCGACCAGGGTTTTCACATCCACCAGATGGTCGACATTGAGCGCAATGTCCTGCATCAGGTCGTCGATCAGGTGTGGCAGTTTGGCGCGCACGCGCACCCGCATCATGCGACGCAGCGGGTCCGGCAGATTCGACCACAGCACCGGATGGTGCGCGATCATCATTTCATCGGTCCAGGCGTCCAGCAGCGGATCGACTTCCTCGATGATGTGCTCGGCGACCAGCCGCGGATCCATGACCTCGACGATCTCGCGCATCGAGATCAGCTTGCTCAGGATCGACTGTACCGCCAGACCCGCCATGCGCCGCGCCTTGGACGGGATGATGCCCTGCCAGCCGAGCGGCAGCGGCCCGATATGCACGCCCCAGAAATCCAGCGGGTAAAAGGTCATGCGCACCGCGAGCCAGTTGGTCGACCAGCCCACGAAGGCTGCGACGAACGGAATCGAGATGATCTTCAAACCGTCCTGATGCGCCAAAACCGCGTCGACGATGCTCATGCGCGCGCGGCCGCCCAGGCGCAGGAGTCGTTGGCGCCGGCACCTGCGCCGAAGTGTCTACAACGACCCTCCCCCATCTCACGCCTCCCGGATTCGCCCGTCATCGTCGGTCCCGCAGGACCGACCTTAGCCTAAACGCTCGATGCCGCGCAGGTAGGGTTTGAGCACGTCCGGCACGGCGATGCTGCCATCCGCGTTCTGGTAGTTCTCGAGGATCGCGACCAGCGTACGCCCGACCGCCAGACCGGAGCCATTGAGCGTATGCACCAACTCCGGTTTGCGCGTGTCCGGATGGCGGTAGCGAGCAAGCATGCGCCGTGCCTGGAAGTCCTCGCAGTTCGAACACGAGGAAATCTCGCGGTAGCGCTGCTGTGACGGCAACCAGACCTCGAGGTCGTAGGTCTTGGCGGCACCGGCGCCCATGTCGCCGGCGCACAGTGCCAGCACGCGATACGGCAGTTCCAACAACTGAAGGACCTTTTCTGCATGTGCCGTCAGGGCTTCCAGGGCTTCGTAGGAATCCTCCGGGCGCGTGATGTGCACCAGTTCGACCTTCTCGAACTGGTGCATACGGATCAGCCCGCGCGTGTCGCGGCCCGCCGAACCGGCTTCCGAACGGAAGCAGGGCGTATGCGCGACCATGCGCCGCGGCAATTGATCGGGGTCCAGAATCTCGTCGCGAAACAGATTCGTCACCGGCACTTCGGCGGTGGGGATCAGATACCAGTCGGACTCCGCGTCGAGCTTGAACAAATCCTCGCCGAACTTGGGCAACTGCCCGGTGCCACGCAGTGAAGCGGCGTTGACGATATACGGGACATAGACCTCCTCGTACGCGTGCTCGCCCACGTGCAGATCCAGCATGAATTGGATCAGCGCGCGATGCAGCCGCGCCAGATCGCGCTTGAGCACCGCAAAACGGCTGCCGGTGAGCTTGGCCGCCACTTCGAAATCGAGTTGCCCCAGGGCCTCGCCGAGATCGGCGTGATTGCGAACCTCGAAATCAAACTCGCGCGGCGTGCCCCAGCGACGCACTTCGACGTTATCGTCCTCGCTAGTGCCGTCCGGCACGCTCTCGTGCGGCAGATTCGGCAACGCCATCACGAACTGCTCGATCTCGGCCTGCACAGCTTCGAGCGCCGAGGCATTCGATTCGAGCTTGCCCTTGATCTGATCGACCGCCGCCAGCAGCGGCGCGATGTCCTCACCCCGGCCCTTGGCCTGGCCGATCGACTTGGAGCGGGTATTGCGCTCGCTTTGCAGAGCTTCGGTTTCGATCTGCAACAGCTTGCGCCGTGATTCCAGGTCGGCGAAACCCGCCAGATCGAATTCGAAACCGCGGCGCGCCAGCCGCGCGCGGACCGTCTCGGGATCGCTACGGAGCAGTTTGGGATCCAGCATCGGAAAAGCTCTAAGGCATCAGAAAAGGACGCGCATTGTAGACGTTGAAACCGCCTTCACGCTTTCGCTCAGCGCGCGATCCACAGCCGCAGGCCATGCACGCTCGCCAGACCCAAGGCCGTGGCCGCCAGCGAGCCCAGCACGTGAACGCCGATCAGCAGCATCGCGGCACCAAACTGCTGGCGCAACAACAGGCTGGTGGACTCGGCCGAGAAGGTGGAGAAGGTCGTCAGACCGCCGAGAAATCCGGTCGTGATCATCAGCCGCGCTTCCGGCGACAAGGTATGCAGCATCGGCAGCAAGCCCATCGCGACTCCCATCAAATAGCCGCCAAGCAGGTTGGCCGCAAGCGTCCCCAGCGGCAAGGTGGCGACGATCGGATTGAGCCACAGGCTCAGCGACCAGCGCAGACAGGCGCCCAGCGCGGCGCCGATGCCCACCACGAAAAACCCAAACAGGCTCACTTGGATTCCGGTCCTTTGCGCAGTTGCGCGAGTCGTTCGCCAATCTTGATTTCCAGACCGCGCGCCACCGGCTGGTAGTAGACGCTGCCTTCGATCCGCTCCGGCAGAAAGCTCTGTCCGGTCGCGACGGCGCCAGCTTCGTCGTGGTCGTAACGATAGCCTTTGCCATAGCCGAGCCCTTTCATCAGTTTGGTCGGCGCATTGCGGATGTGCATCGGCACTTCCAGGCTGCCATGCCGGTCGACGTCGTCGCGCGCGGCCTTGAACGCCGTGTAGACCGCGTTCGACTTGGGTGCCACGGCGAGATACACCGCAAGCTGTGCCAGCGCCAGATCGCCTTCCGGCGAGCCCAGACGCTCGTAGGCATCCCAGGCCTGCAGACACATCGGCAGTGCGCGTGGATCAGCCAAGCCGATGTCTTCGACCGCCATGCGCGTCAGACGGCGCGCGAGATAACCGGCATCCGCACCACCGTCGAGCATGCGCGAGAACCAGTACAGCGCGGCATCGGGATTGGAGCCGCGCACCGACTTGTGCAAGGCCGAAATCTGATCGTAGAAATTGTCGCCACCCTTGTCGAAGCGACGCATGCCGCGCCCCAGCAGACGGTCCAGCGCGGCCTCGTCCGCACCACCGCCGGCACGCAGCCATTCGCCCACGGTTTCCAGCAACACCAGCGAGCGCCGCGCGTCACCGTCGGCGAGTTCGACAATACGGCTCAGCCAGTCCTCGGGCACCTCCAGGCCGCCGAGACCCCGCTCGGCATCGTCGAGTGCACGCTGCAGGAGTCCGCGCAGATCCTCGGCGGACAGGGTGTTGAGCACGAACACGCGACCACGCGACAGCAAGGCGCTGTTGAGCTCGAACGAGGGATTTTCGGTGGTGGCGCCGATCAGGATCAAGGTGCCGTCTTCCACGTACGGCAGCAGCGCGTCCTGCTGGCTCTTGTTGAAACGGTGGATTTCGTCGATGAACAGCACGGTGCGCATCGGCGGCTGCGTCTGGCGTGCCGCCTGCGCCTTGGCCACGGCCTCGCGGATGTCCTTGACCCCGGCCATGACCGCTGAAAGTGTCAGAAACTGCGCTTCGACATGCTGGGCAACCACACGCGCCAACGTGGTCTTGCCGGTTCCGGGCGGCCCCCACAGGATCATCGACGGCGGACGACCGGCTTCGAGCAGCGCCCGCAGCGGCGCCGAAACGCCGACCAGATGCGCCTGCCCGACGATCTCGTCGAGATTCCGCGGACGCATCCGCTCCGCCAAGGGCGCGGCGTCGAGTGGCGCGTTGCTCAGCGCGGGCTTCGGCGACGGCTGGTTCGGGATATCCAGATCAAGGGCCATGGCGAAAGTTTACGCGCTGTTCCCGAGACGATCAGCGTCCGCAGCAAGGCCGCGCGCCCCCGCTCAGCCAGCGTCGACGACCTCGGCACCGGCCGGTGGCGTGAACTGGAACTGTGCGGCATCGATCGCCTGATTGACGCTCAGCTGGGTGAAGCGCACTTCGGTCTGGCCGCCGAGCTGGTCGTGAAAGCGCATGCGCACCGGCGCGCCATCACGCAGCCACAGCTCGATCGACTTGAAATCGCTGTCGGCCTGGACCGGCAGCAGGCGCACGCCTTGCAGGCCATCGCTGCGTCCGCCGTCCTCAATCGTGAAGCTGTCGGACAGGCTGGCGCGCTGCGCCAGCAGTGCCGCCGGGGTTCCGGTCAGGGCCGCTTCGGCGGGACGGCGCGTGACCTGCGCCAGGTCCGGGTCGTAGACCCAGATCGATTCACCGTCGCAGACCATGAGTTGCTCATACGGTGTGTCGTAGGTCCATCGGAATTTTCCGGGGCGCGACAGCGCCATGCTGCCGCTGGAGCGCTGCAGGACCTCGCCCGCGTCGTCGGTCTGGACCTGCTCGTAGTTCGCGCTGAAGGTGCGCACGTCCTCGACGAAGCTGCGCAGGGCGCTTTCGGCGTCGCTCGCATGAACCGGCGCGGCGGCGAACGTCAAGCCCAGCACCAAACCAAGGGCGGACAGCAGCTTTGTCTTCAAGGAATAGCTCCGGAATGTGCCATGAGGGCCGCGATCATCAACCGCCGGACTGAACCGCTTCTGAACTACCTCGACCGCTCCAGCAGTCGGTCGAGGTCCTCGGCCAGGGCGCGCTGGATTTTTTCGCCATAGCCACTGTAGACGTAACGAATCACGCCCTGTTGATCTATGACGAAGCTGAACGGTATTCGGTTGACACCGTACTGCGTGCCGAGCGCACCGTGCGGGTCCGAAGTGAGCATCAGATCGACATCGCTGAGCCGGGTCTTGAGTTCCGCGAACACCTCGCTGGACTGCGCAAAATTGACCGAGGCAATGATCAAACGGTCTCGCCCAACGCTGCGCTGCACGCGCTCGAGCAGTTTCATTTCCTCGAAACACGGGGCGCACCAACTGGCCCAGAAACTGACGATGACGACGCGCCCACGGAACTCCGCAAGCTCGCGCATCTGCCCGTTCACATCCACGCCCAATTGCGCGGGCGGCGTATCACCCGGCAGCAACATTGCACGAGCTGGCGCGGTCGACAGCGCCAGAACCAACACCGCGGCGCTGATCAGAACCTTCCTCAACGCTCGCCCGCCCCCGGCACCAGAATTTCGCGGTTGCCGCCCGGTCCGCTGGGACCGACGACACCGGAGGCTTCCATCTGCTCGATCATGCGGGCCGCGCGGTTGTAGCCGATCTTGAGGCGGCGCTGCACCCAGGATGTGGAGGCCTTGCCGGTTTCGATGACCAGGGCCACGGCCTGGTCGTAGAGCGGATCCTTCTCCGCATCCTCGGTCTCGGCACCGGTACCGGCATCGGGCTCGCCGGACACCACCGCCTCGATGTAGTCCGGTTCGCCGACCTGACGCAGGTAGGCTGCCACCTTGTGGACCTCATGGTCGTCGACGAAGGCGCCGTGCACGCGATTGATGCGGCTGGAACCCACCGGGCGATACAACATGTCGCCGTGACCCAGCAGGGTTTCGGCGCCCATTTCATCGAGAATCGTGCGTGAATCCACGCGCGAGGCCACCTGGAACGCTACGCGCGACGGGATATTGGCCTTGATCAGGCCGGTGATGACGTCGACGCTGGGGCGCTGGGTCGCAACGATCAAATGAATACCGGCGGCGCGCGCCTTTTGCGCGATACGGGCGATCAGCTCTTCGACCTTCTTGCCGACGACCATCATCATGTCCGCCAGCTCGTCGATGATCACCACGATCGCCGGAACGGACTCCAGATACACCGGCTCCGGCGCATCGCCGTCTTCGAACAGGTCCGACTTCGGCGCCAGCGGGTCGATCAGCGGCTTTCCGGCGGCCACTGCATCGGCGATCTTGCGGTTCAGACCGGCCAGGTTGCGCACGCCGATCTGCGTCATCAGGCGGTAGCGGCGCTCCATTTCACCGACGCACCAGCGCAGCGCATTGGCCGCGTCCTTCATATCGGTCACGACCGGGGTCAGCAGATGCGGAATGCCTTCGTAGACCGACAGTTCCAGCATCTTCGGATCGATCAGGATCAAGCGCACCTGATCGGCCGTGGCGCGGTACAGGATCGACAGGATCATCACGTTGATCGCCACCGACTTGCCGGCGCCGGTAGTGCCGGCCACCATCAAATGCGGCATCTTCGCCAGATCGATCACTACCGGATGACCGGCGATGTCCTTGCCCAGCGCCAGGGTCACCGGTGAGGCCGAGTTCTGATAACCCGGGCCCGACAGAATCTCCGAGAGCTGCACCACGTCGCGATGGTGATTCGGGATCTCGAGTCCGATCACGGACTTGCCTTCGACCACCTCGATCACGCGCACACTGGCAACCGATAGCGCACGCGCAAGATCTTTCGCCAGATTGGTCACCTGCGATCCCTTGACGCCCGGTGCCGGCTGCAATTCGAAGCGCGTCACCACCGGCCCCGGCTGAGCCGCCACGACGGTGGCGGTCACGCCGAAATCGGACAGATGCTGTTCCAGATCGCGCGAGATACGTTCCAGATCGACTTCGCTGAAGCCCTGCACCGAGGGGCGCGGCGCATCGAGCATCGACAGCGGCGGCAGCGGATCGCCGGTGAACGGTGGCACCTCCACCCCGGCTTCCTCGGTGATCGGCAGACTCAGCTGCGTTTCGGCCGCGGCGTTGGGCGCCTTGCGCCGCTTCTTCATTTCGCGTTGCAAGGACGGCGAACTTTCGGCCGGCGCTACCGGGCGCGCGACGTTGGCGAGTGGCGGCGGCAGACTGAGCTCGCGCCGGGCCACGGCGAGCTTCTCGGAGTCCCGCGCCTTGTCACGTGCGGCGGCGGCCTCGGACCGGCGCCGGCGCCAGGACTGCCAGCCATTGAGCAGCACATCGCCCACACGGTCGAACAGCATCAGCCAGGAGAACGTCAGCGCGATCGGCAGCGACGCAGCCAGCAAGGTCAGCAACAGCAGGCTCGCGCCGACCGTGCTCAACACGCCGACCAGCGTGTCCGCCAGCATCTGGCCGCTGATGCCGCCGCTGCCCTGCGGCACCCAATTGGGCGAGGCACCCACGTGCTGCGCGAACAAGGCCGCGGTGCAGGCCACGGTCACGATGGCGGCGACGCCCCGCATCGCCGCCGGTATCCGGGCGGTGAGCGGGTTGCGCAGGCTGCGATAGGCATTGAGCCCCAGCGCAAAGACCAGCGCAGGCACCAGATAGGCCACATAACCCAGCAGCGACAGCAGTACGTCGGCGATCCAGGCGCCGGTCACGCCGATCAGGTTATGGACGCGACCGCCGTCACCACTCGACGACCAGCCGGGGTCGCCCGGGCTGTAGCTGAACAGCGCGACCAACAGAAATACGGACAGACCCAGCGCCGTGGCGAACAAGGCCTCGTGCAGCAGGCGTTCGATCCAGCCGGGCCCGGTATCTACGGCCTGAGATTTGGGCTTTGGCACAGAAACTGCGGAATTACGTTACGTGGGTGGACCAGTCGTGCAAGTATATCAGTGCGTCCGCCTGACTCGGGTCAGGCTCGGGCCGACCTCGCACTTGAATAATTGCACCGGAACCCTCATCAATGAGGCAGGTCTACAGGAGCATACGAGGCTCCGGGGGTCCGCACCATGCCAAACGAAATCCGTCATTTCATTCTCACGCCCGCCGGTACGGTGCGCGAATTTTCGCCCGACGAGGCCGCCCAGGTCGCGACCGGCAGCGATACGCTGCCCGAATTCGCCAAGCACCGCCTGCGCTACCTGCAGGTCACCGTCGAAAGCGACAATGGCGCGGAAATTCGCGTGCAAACCGCCGGTGCCTGCATCGAATTCGACGAAACCGGGCGTATCGCCTCGGCCGATGCCCCGGAGAGCGAAGACGAACGCCTCAGCAAGTTCGAATATGACACCTGCATTCAATGGGCCTTGCGCGAAATTCCAGCGACTGCCATCACGTTTCACTAGACGACCGGACCCGTTTTGCCGCAGCCTGAATCCATGAAGCTGCGGCATGTCTCCTCGATCAGTTCGGTTTCCGCCGAAGCCTGGGATCGCCAGTTCGATCCGGACTACCCGTTTACCCGGCACGCCTTTCTGGCGGCGCTGGAGCGTCACGGCTGCGTGGGCGCTGGAACGGGCTGGGAACCCTGCCATCTGCTGGCGGAAACCGAGGCCGGCCAACTGCTTGGTGCGGTCCCGCTGTATCTGAAGACCCATTCCTACGGTGAGTTCGTATTCGATTTCAGCTGGGCCAATGCCAGTCATCAGCTCGGCAAGCCTTACTACCCGAAACTGGTCAGCACGATCCCGTTTACGCCGGTCTGCGGCCCGCGGTTGGGTACGAGCGCACCGGGAGTGCAATCGGCACTGGGCGAAGCCCTGCTGAAAACCACGCGGGACAACACGCTGTCGTCCACGCATCTGCTGTTTCTGGATGAAGCCGCGGCTTCATCCCTGGAAGATCAGGATTTCCTGACACGCCTCGACGTGCAGTTCCAGTGGCGCAATCGAGACTATGCCGACTTCGCCGGCTTTCTCGGCGGTCTGTCCAGCGACAAGCGCAAGAAGCTCCAACGCGAGCGTCGCCGCATTCGCGAAGCCGGCCTGCACTTCCGGCATTGCCGGGGCGAAGACCTCAGCGAATCGGACTGGCATGACATCTACGCGCTTTATGCCAATACCTATGCCGAGCGTGGACAAAGCCCCTATCTGAGCCTGGACTTCTTTCTCGACTACGGCCGCGCCGCCAATTCCCCGATGCGGGTGTTGAGTGCACATGAAGGCGAGCGCCGCGTGGCCGCGGCCATCTGCCTGCACGGCGGCGACACGCTCTACGGCCGCAATTGGGGCGCACGAGGCTACTACCACAGCCTGCATTTCGAGACTTGCTACTATCAAGGCATCGAGTTCTGCATCCGCGAGGGCCTGTCGCGTTTCGACGCTGGTGTTCAGGGGGCGCACAAGCTGGCACGCGGCTTCGACCCGGTGACCACCCGCTCCGCGCACCATCTACAGGATCCGCGGCTGCACTCCGCAGTGGCGGCATTCTTGCAGCGGGAACGCGAAGCGGTGGAAGCCGAGCGCTGGGACCTACTCGAACACAGCGCGTTTCGCGCCGCCGAGCAGGAGCGACAGCGAAGCACCGACGCATGACCACCGACAACCCCATCCGTCTGCACTGGCTGGACCCGCGCAACCCGCGGCAGGCGTTTCCGCCGCCGGGAAGCGCCATGCGCGACCCCAACGGCCTGCTCGCGATCGGCGGTGATCTCTCGGTCACGCGCATGATCCGGGCGTATTCCCAGGGCATCTTTCCCTGGTACAACCCGGATGAGCCGATACTCTGGTGGTGCCCCGACCCACGCGCGGTGCTCGAACCCTCCGCCTTCCGGATATCCCGCAGCTTCGCCAAGACGCTGCGTCGCGGCGATTTCGCCGTGACGCTGAATCATTGCCCGGCGCAGGTTCTGGACGCCTGCGCCGGCCCGCGCCGCGGCAGTCGCGGCACCTGGCTGGGGCCCGACATGCGCAGCGCCTATCTGGAGTTGCACGAGACCGGTTTCTGCCAGAGCATCGAAGTGTGGCGCCACGGCCGGCTCATCGGCGGGCTTTACGGCGTTTCGATCGGTCGCGCGTTCTTCGGCGAATCGATGTTTTCACGCGAGCCGGACGCCTCGAAGGTCGCCCTCGCTTTTCTGTGTCGCCAGCTCCAGGACTGGCGCTATGAATTGATCGATTGCCAGATCAGCTCGGAACACCTGCAAAGTCTCGGCGCCGTCGATATCTCGCGCGAGCGGTTTCTCGCGATGTTGCGTCAAGCGGTCGGCGTTCCCGGCAGAACCGGCAAGTGGCGCTTCGAGATTCCAGTGCCCGCGAGCCGCGAGCACCGCCCGGAGGGACCGTGACCGACGCCCGCATCCGGCTCTACCTGGGCACCGACCATGCCTGCGGCTATCTCGACACCCGCACGGCGCGCAGCCTGTTCATCGACCCGAAGCTGCCGCTGGATGCCCGGCGCTACGCGATGTTTCTGGATCTGGGATTCCGACGCAGCGGCGATTACGTCTACCGACCGCATTGCCAGGGTTGCAGCGCCTGCATGCCGGCGCGGGTTCCGGTTCGGGAATTTGTCCCCGATCGCGCGCAACGGCGTTGCCTGCGGGCCAACCGCGCCGTCGACGTCACGACCGGCGATGACCTGGATGAAGAACACTTCGCGCTGTACCGCCGCTATCTCGCCGCACGTCATCCCGGCGGCGGCATGGACGCCGATGACCGTGAAGCGTTTCGCAGCTTCCTGGGTTGCCGCTGGCAGCAGCCGCAGATCTGGGCGTTTCGTGAGCATGGCCGCCTGCTTGCCGGCGCCGTGGTCGACGTACTGCCGCATGGTCTGTCGGCGGTCTACACCTATTTCGACCCTGGGCTGCGACCGCGCGGGCTCGGCACGTTCGCCGTGCTGACCGAGATTGCCAAGGCGCGTGAATCCGGCCTGGACTACGTTTATCTGGGCTATTGGGTGCCCGACAGCGAGACCATGGACTACAAGCGACGCTTCAGGCCATTGGAGGTTCTCGAAAACGGGCATTGGTCACGAATTGCCGAATGCTGAGCGAATGCCGATAATGGCGCGCTTTTTTTCGAAACCCGAAGGCTCCATGCCCAAAGAAGATCATATTGAAATGGAAGGTACGGTCCTTGAGACCCTGCCCAACACTACGTTCCGCGTAAAGCTCGAGAATGGTCACGTCGTGACCGCTCACATCTCCGGCCGCATGCGCAAGCATTACATCCGCATACTCAGAGGCGACAAGGTCAAGCTGGAAATGACCCCCTACGACCTCAGCAAGGCCCGCATTACCTACCGGGACAAATAAGCGTCCGGGTGTTGTCGCCGCCTTCATCGTCAGAATGCGGCTGCTTCGATTCCCAAACTGCATGACTGCGATCGTCCCGAACGACGATCGCGGTTTTGTCGTGTCCGCTGTCCGGATTCATATCGGACACGTTGGCGAGGTGACCCGGGGCCCAAGCGTCAATCGGTGGGGGTATGGGTTCCGAGTTCACGCTGCGCGGGCCCCGGAATGACGGGGTGAGGTGCGCGAAGCCTGCCGGCAGGCACCGGCCGGAACCAATGGCGCCGTTCACACCGTTTTCCTGCAACCCTGACGCCGCCATCTTTGCATCCGTCATTCCGGACAAGCCACAGGCTTGATCCGGAATCCAGGCCGCGCCCCGATATTTCGCGCGGGGACCGGTTTCCCGCTACGCGGGCTCCGGAAGGGCGACTTTGCCAGCCACCTCGGCGGACGCAAAAAAACGGCGACCCGAAGGCCGCCGTAATGATCAAGCTTGCTGAATGCCCGATCAGGCGATCTCAAGTTGCGCAATCTGCTCGCGGCTTTCGATTTCGAAGCTCAGGGCGTCTTCGGTTACGCTCACCAGAACCCGACCACCACCGGCCAGCTTACCGAACAGCAACTCCTCGGCCAGCGGTCGCTTGATGTTCTCCTGAATGACCCGCGCCATCGGCCGCGCACCCATCTTGATGTCGAAGCCGTTGTCGGCCAGCCAGATGCGGGCGTCCTCGTCCACCGTCAGGCGAACACCCTTGGACCCCAGCTGTTCCTCGAGCTGCAGCAGGAACTTGTCGACCACCCGGAACACCGCCTCCTTGGGCAGCGCGGCGAACGGCACGATCGCGTCCAGACGATTGCGGAATTCCGGCGTGAAGGCCTTGCGGATGATTTCCATGGCGTCGCTGGTGTTGTCCTGCTCCGAGAAACCGATCGAACGACGTGCAACCTGCTCGGCGCCAGCATTGGTCGTCATGATCAGGATGACGTTGCGGAAATCCACGTGGCGTCCGTTGTTGTCCGTCAGCGTGCCGTGGTCCATGACCTGCAGCAGCAGATTGAAGACGTCCGGATGCGCCTTCTCGACCTCGTCGAGCAATACCACGGCGTGCGGATGCTTGAGCACCTGGTCGGTCAGCAGACCGCCCTGGTCAAAGCCGACGTAACCCGGAGGCGCACCGATCAGGCGCGAGATGGTGTGCCGCTCCATGTACTCGGACATGTCGAAGCGGATCATCTCGATGCCGAGCAGCGAGGCCAGCTGACGCGTGACTTCGGTCTTGCCGACGCCGGTAGGGCCGGCCAGCAGGAACGAACCGATCGGCTTGTCCGGGTTGCCGAGGCCGGAGCGCGACATCTTGATGCTCGAAGTCAGCGCGTTGACGGCGTCGTCCTGCCCGTAGATCACGAGCTTGAGGTCGCGTTCCAGTGAGGCCAGACGATCGCGATCGGAGCTGGTCACCGCCTTCGGCGGGATGCGCGCGATGCGCGCCACGGTGTCTTCGATGTCCTTGACCTGCACGGTCTTGCGCTTGCGGCCTTCCGGCAGCAGACGCAGGCGTGCCGCGGCCTCGTCGATGATGTCGATGGCCTTGTCCGGCAGGTGCCGGTCGGTGATGTGCCGAGCCGACAGGTGAACCGCCGCTTCCAGCGCCGGACGCGTGAAATGCACCTGGTGATGTTCTTCGAACCGTTCCTTGAGCCCTTCGAGAATCTTGATGGTGTCGGTGACGGACGGCTCGACCACGTCGATCTTCTGGAAGCGCCGCGCCAGGGCGCGGTCCTTCTCGAACACGCCGCGGTATTCCTGATACGTGGTGGAGCCGATGCAGCGCAGTTCGCCGGAAGACAGCAGCGGCTTGAGCAGGTTGGAAGCGTCCATGACACCGCCGCTGGCGGCGCCGGCGCCGATAATGGTGTGGATTTCGTCGATGAACAGGATCGCGCCCTTGCGCTCGCCCAGCTCGGCAAGCACGCCTTTCAGGCGCTTTTCGAAATCACCGCGGTACTTGGTACCGGCGATCAGCGAACCGAGATCGAGGCTGTAGACCACACCGCCCTTGAGCAGGTCCGGCACGCGATTCTGCGTGATCAGCCAGGCCAGGCCTTCGGCGATCGCGGTCTTGCCGACACCGGCTTCGCCGACCAGCAAGGGGTTGTTCTTGCGGCGCCGGCACAGCGTCTGCATGACGCGCTCGATTTCCAGCTCGCGCCCGATCAAGGGGTCGATCTTGCCCTTCTTGGCGCGCTCGTTGAGGTTGGTGGCGAACTGTTCCAAGGCGGGCTGCTCGCCGCCGGCGGCTGCTTCCTTGTCGGAGGACTCCCCGGACTGCGGGGCTTCGTTCTCGCCCGAGACCTTGGAAATGCCGTGCGAGATGTAATTGACCACGTCGAGGCGCGAAACGCCCTGCTCACCGAGCAGATAGACCGCCTGCGTGTCCTTCTCGCTGAAGATCGCGACCAGGACGTTGAGCGTGGAGACCTGCTTCTTGCCGGCCGACTGCACGTGGTAGATCGCGCGCTGCAGAACGCGCTGGAACGACAGCGTGGGCTGAACGTCGCGTTCCTCGCCGTCAGCCACCTTTTGCACGTTCTGGCGAATATAGTCACGCAGACCCTGCTCCAACGCTTCGAGATCGGCGCCCGAGGCGCCCAGCACTTCGTTGACATTGGCATCGGAGAGCAGTGCCAGCAGCAAGTGCTCGACCGTCAACAGATCGTGACCGTCTCCACGCGCCGACAGGAAGGCGGCGTCCAAGGCTTTCTGCAATTCATCGCTCAACATCAGGCTTTCTCCATCACGGTCAGCAACGGGTGCTGGTTCTGGCGGGCGAAGCTGTTGACCTGGGCCACTTTGGTCTCCGCTATTTCCGACGGGAAGATGCCCGCCACTCCACGGCCCTGCGTGTGTACCTGCAGCATGATTTGTACCGCTTTTTCATGCGCATGGTGAAAGAACTTCTGCAGAACCAGTACAACGAACTCCATGGGGGTGAAGTCATCGTTGACCACGATGACCTTGTACATCGGAGGCTGCTGCAGGCGAGGCTTGGCCTCGTCAGTGACGACATCAAGCAGACCTTCGCGCTGGTTCTCGGACATGGCTCCATCATAGCCGGCCCTCGGACAGTCTCAAGCCCCGTCCGCGGGACATTCAAGAAATGCGGCCAGGACGATCCCATGGCCCGCCGGAATCGCGCCGTCGATCGGGGGGAAAGCGGCGCTGTTCACCATATTGGGTCGCCGCGCGCGGAATGCAATCCCCAGGCGCGCGGCCGCCGCGGCCGCTATTTGGTCTTGAACACGAACACGCCGTCCCAGTCGACGGGCGGCGGCGTCACGCGTAGCTGCCGCACCCGTTCCAGGTACAGACCATACAATCTGCGCTCCGGTTCCCGCCTTGCAAGCTCGGCCCAGGCGGCCTCGGCTTCATTCCAGCGGGCGCCACGATAGGCCTGCAAGGCACCACGATGTCGCGCCAGCGACTCCCGGACGGAACCGCTCAGTTCCTCCTTGGGGCCCAAGGGTTCGAAGATCGTCACCGGGCGGTCCTTGCCCTTGACGCGCACGCAATCGAGCTCGCGCATCGCCCAATCGGACGGCAGCGCCTCACGCGTGATCTCGCTGATGATGATCGGCACGCCGTAGACCTTGGTCAGGCCTTCCAGACGCGAGGCGAGGTTCACCGGATCGCCCATCACCGTATAAGCCACCCGGAATTCGGACCCCATGTTGCCGACGCGCATATCGCCGCCGCTGATGCCGATGCCGATCCGGATCGCCGGCCAGCCGCGTGATTCGAACTGCGGATTGAGCGCCTCCACCGCCGCCACCATGTCCAGTGCTGCACGTACGGCGTTGAGTGCATGCGACTCGTCCGGCAACGGCGCGCCCCAGAACGCCATGATCGCGTCGCCCATGTACTTGTCGATGGTGCCGCGGTACTGCTGGATGCAGCGGGTCTGCGGCGTCAGGAACTGATTCATCATGTCCGACAGCGACTTCGCGTCCAGTCGTTCCGAAATGGAGGTGAAGTCGCGCACGTCCGAGAACAGCACCGTCATCTCTCGGATATCGCCCTCCATCGACACCACCTGGGGCCGCGCGGCCATTTCCTCGACCAGTTGCGGCGGCACGTACTGGCCGAACAGGCGCGAAATTTCCCGCTTGCCACGAGATTCCACGAAATAACCATAGAGCTGTTGCGCCAGGAACAGGAACAGCGTGAACACGACCGGCACACCCATCGGCAGGATCGTGCCGAGACGCCAGGCCAGCAGCGCGCCGCCGACCACCGTCAGCGCTACACCTGCGGCGAGTCCGGCACCGGCCAGCGGCGGCAGGCGTGGAAACAACAAGCCGATCAGCAGCGCGATCACCGCCAGCTCCACGACCTCCAGCCCCAGATAATAGGACGGCTTCTTGCGGATTTCCCCGTCGAGCATGCCGGCGATCAGGTTGGCGTGGATCTCCACGCCTGGAAACGCACGGGCCACCGGCGTGACGCGAAGATCGAGCAGGCCGGGAGCGGTCGTGCCCAGCAATACGATTGCGTCGCGCAGCAAGTCCGGATCGGCACGTCGATGCAGCACGTCGGTCGCCGAAACGTAGGGAAACGAGCCATAACCACCGCGATACGGCACCCAGGCGGCGATCTGTTCGTCCACCGGAACCCGCAGGGCACCGATTCCGACAGCCTCCAGGTTCAGCGAGCGGCGCTTCTGCGGCGGGTCGAACAACAAGGACACCGGCGCCCCACCCAGAGCGGCGCGGGTCACACTGAGCGCCAGCGAAGGATAGACCTGTCCCTTGTAGGCCTGCATCAGCGGCACGCGGCGGTACACGCCATCGTCGTCCACCAGCGGATTTTCGAAGAAACCGCCGAGCTCCGAAGCGGCCTGAAGCCCCTTGAGGTTGCCGGTGTATCCCAGCGGCGTGACGTAGTCGACCGCGGCCTCTTCGGCAAACAGCGCAGGACCCAGAGCGCCCTGTTCCGGTGCTTCATCCGCCTTGAGGGACTGCTTGAAAACAAACCCCATGACCACCGCGCGACCCTCCAGCGCCTCGGCGAAACGGCGGTCATGATCGATTTGCGCGGAAACCGCGGCGCTGGCGGCGGCGAACCCCGGCAGTCGACCGACCGGGCTATCCTGCAAACGCGACAGCAAATGCGACGGCGACTGGGCATCCATCTCCGGGAACGTCATGTCGAGCCCGAGCACGCGGACGCCATAGTCCTCGAACAGGCGGTCGATCAGATCGGCCAGCAGGTCGCGTGGCCACGGCCATTGACCCTCGGCAGCCAGACTCTTCTCGTCGAGGTCGATGATCACGATCGGTGCCTGCGATGGCGCCTGTGCCGGCAGGCGCACGCGGGCGTCATAGGTAAAGGTCTCGATCCGGTCGAGCAGTCGCCAGCTCAGCCAACCGCCACTGTGCAGGGCGAACACGGCAAATACGGCCGCGCCAATCGCAAGGCGCACTATCGAACGCAGCATGACTCCCCCATTTCGAACCCCGGACCCCATTGTAGTGAGGGGCCGCACCGATCACGGCGACTCGGCCACCGCCGGAATCCGAGGCGCGACGCTTGCCGCTGGACACCGGGCGGGTACCAAGTCTTTCAACCGGAAACAATTTCTGTCGTATCCGGGCTACGCGACGTCACGGTCGCAAGGTATCATCGCGCGACATGAGCAGGGGACTCCCACCGATTTTCGATCGCGGCCTCGCCGTGCTGCCGGCCGTGGTCAGCGCGGCGCTGGTCGTCGTGCTCGGTGTTCAGCTGGCGCATCTGGTCTGGGCCTTTGTGCCGGCGCCGGCGTGGACACCACCGCCGGTGCTGGCCGACGGCAAAAATTCCGACTCCAAAGCCGTTGATCTCAATCTGATCGTCGGCGCCGCCCTGTTCGGGCGCTATGAGGTTCCCAAGACCCGCGCCGCGATCGAGGATGCGCCGGACACGCGTCTCAACCTCAAGCTCATCGGCATACTCGCGAACACCGACACGCATGGCTCACGCGCCTTGATCGAAAGCAGCAACGGTGAGGAAAAGCCCTACGCAATCAACGACGACATCGCGCGAGGCGTCACACTGCAGGCGATTTTCCCGGACCGGGTGATTCTGTCGCGGGCCGGCCAGCTTGAAACCCTGCGTCTGGACAAGGACAAGCCCAGTGCCGCCACCGACAGCCGCTACCTGCCCAGCCAGAGTGGTGGTGACAATGCCGTGGACGTCGCCGAACTGACCCAGATTCGTGAAACCCTGCTGGCCGATCCCAGTCGCGCCCAGGAATTCATCCGCGTGGTGCCGGCCAACGTCGGCGGCAACCAACGTGGCTACCGCATCTATCCGGGGCGTGACCGCTCGCTGTTTTCGGCCGCCGGACTGCGCCCCGGCGACCTGGTCACGGCCGTCAACGGCGTAGAATTGAACGATCCGGCGCGAGCCTTGCAACTGCTGGGTGAACTGAGCCAGGCCACGAGCGTGAATCTTTCGGTGGAACGTGGCGGTCAACTCCAGAACTACACTCTAAGTATTAACTGACATGGTCGTCCGATCCCCTCGCCTGCACCTGATCGCGCTGTTCGCCCTGACGCTCTCGTTGTCGGCCCACGCACAGAACGAAGTCACGCTCAACCTCAAGGACGCCGACATCAACACGCTGATCGCGACGGTCAGCGATGTCACCGGGCGCAACTTCATCATCGATCCGCGCGTCAAGGCCAAGATCACCGTGATCTCGTCGACGCCGATGTCGCCGGAATCGGTCTATGAGACCTTTCTGGCGGTGCTGCAGGTGCACGGCTTCGCGGCGATTCCGGCTGGCGACACAATCAAGATCGTGCCCGAAACCAGTGCGCGGCAGGACGGCGGCGCCGGCACGCGGTCGATCCCCGGTGATGAGATCGTGACGCGCGTGATGTCGGTGGAGAACGTGCCGGCCGCGCAGCTCGTGCCCATCCTGCGGCCACTGGTTCCGCAATGGGGGCACCTCGCCGCGTACACGCCGTCGAACATGCTGATCATCGCCGACCGTGCCGCCAACGTGACGCGCATGGAGCGCATCATCGCGGAGATCGATCGCAGCGGCGATCAGGAAATCGAGATGATCAAGCTGCGCTATGCCGCGGCTGCCGAGGTGGTACGCATCCTCACCACGCTGGCGCAACAGAACAAGCAGCAGGACCCGACGACCACGCCGGCCTCGATCATTGCGGACGAACGCTCCAACGCGGTGCTGGTCGGCGGCGACAAGTCCGAGCGCCAGAAATACATCGAGATCATCCGCAGCCTGGATGTGGAGCTGGCCGACGACGGCGCGACCCAGGTCATCTACCTGAGCTATGCCTCGGCCGAGAATCTCGCGCCGATTCTGGAAGGCTATGCGGAACAGGCCGACCAGGCGCAGAGCGCGGCGCAAGGTGGTGCGGCGCAGGGCGGCGGCGGCCGCGGCGCCGTGGGCTCGCGCATCATCGCCGACCCGGATACCAATGCCCTGGTCGTCACCGCCAATCCCAAAACCATGCGTCAGATTCGCAGCGTGGTGGCACAGCTCGACATCAGACGTTCGCAGGTCATGGTCGAGTCGATCATCGCCGAGGTCAGCGCCAACAAGACCGGACAGCTCGGCCTCGACTGGGTGGTCTACAACCCCAATAACATCGCCGCCGCCGGCATATTCTCCTCAAGCACGCAAAGCGCCCTGAACTCGGCCTCGCAGGCCGCAACCGCCGGCGCCGATACCGAGGATCTCGCCGGCGCCGCGCTGAGCCTGCTCGGTGAAGGCGCCACCGCCTTTCTCGGCAAGATCAACAGTAGCGGAACCAGCTTCGGCGCCGTCCTGCACGCACTGCAGGGTGACGGTGACACCAACATCCTGTCGGCACCGACGCTGTTGACGATGGACAACGAGGAAGCCGAGATCTCGGTGGGCCAGGAAGTCCCGTTCCTCACTGGCCAGTATTCAAGCACCGGCACCAGCAGCGGCATCAACGGCGCCGTCAATCCGTTTCAGACGGTCGAACGCAAGGACGTGGGTCTGACACTGGGCGTGACGCCGCAGATCAACGTGGGCGATTCGGTCAAGCTCAAGCTCAACCTCGAAATTTCCAGCCTGTCGGCCAGCGGCAGCTCGCTGACGCAGATCACCAACAAGCGCACCGTGACCAACACCGTTTCGGTGCAAAGTGGGCAGATGCTGGTTCTGGGCGGGTTGATCGACGACAACGTCACCGATTCGCAGTCCGCGGTGCCGTTCCTCAGCAAGATTCCGCTGCTCGGCAATCTGTTCAAGTACCGCTCGGTGGAAACCACCAAGCGCAATCTGATGGTGTTCCTGCGCCCGGTGATCCTGCGCAAGCGCGGTGAGGCGGACTACTACACCGCTCGCAAGTACAACGGTGTACGCGACGCGCAGTTGCTGCAGGCCGGCCAGGGCGACGTGCCGCTGGTCGGTGGTCCGAAGCCGGTTCTGTTGCCGATTGAGCAGTATCTGCGCGACAACACCGCGCCGGACTTCCCGGACGAAGCGGCGGACGATCCGCGCGCGGGGAAGCCGGCCGAAGCCGTGGCGCCCGGCAGCGTTGAAGGCGAATAAGCGGCTTTATGATGCTTGAACAGGAAGCACTGCGCCGGCCGAGTTATGCGTTCGCCAAGCGCCACGGCATCGTCGTGGCCGGTGTCGTCGACGAGCATGTCGAAATCGTGTGCCGGCGTGGTGTCGGACTTGAATCCGTGCTGGAAGTCCAGCGCTTTCTGTCCCGTCCGGTCAAACCCAAGACCGTGGATGACGAGGAGTTCGACCGCTTCCTGCAGCGTACCTACGAGGAAAGTCGCGGCGCCGCCTCGGAACTGATGGAGGGCCTGGGCGACGAGGAAGACCCGGATCTGAATTCGCTGGCACAGGTGCTGACCGAATCGCAGGATCTGCTGGAGTCGCAGGACGACGCGCCGATCATCAAGTTCATCAACGGACTGCTGATCGAGGGAATCAAGGAGAACGCCTCCGACATTCACATCGAAAGCTTCGAATCGCAGTTGATGGTGCGTTTCCGCGTGGACGGCGTGCTGCGCGAAGTGATGACACCGCCCAAGAGCCTGGCGCCGCGCATTGTCTCGCGCATCAAGATCATGGCCAAGCTCGACATTGCCGAAAAGCGCCTGCCGCAGGACGGCCGCATTTCGCGCTCCGTCGCCGGCCGCAAGGTCGACGTGCGCGTCTCGACGATTCCCACGGGTCAGCACAACGAACGCGTGGTGATGCGCATTCTCGACAAGCAGGCCGGGCGCATCGACCTTGAGCACCTCGGCCTGGAGCCGCAACAGACGGCCGCGCTGCGCCGCATCATCCAGCGCCCCTACGGAATCATGCTGGTCACCGGGCCGACCGGCTCCGGCAAGAGCACCACGCTCTACGCCGCCCTGCAGGTACTCAACGACCGCAGCCGCAACATCATGACGGTCGAAGACCCGATCGAGTACAACATCGACGGCATCGGCCAGACCCAGGTCAACACCAAGGTCGACATGACCTTCGCGCGCGGTCTGCGCGCCATCCTGCGTCAGGATCCGGACGTGGTGATGATCGGCGAAATCCGCGACCTGGAAACCGCGCAGATCGCGGTGCAGGCTTCGCTGACCGGCCATCTGGTGATGTCCACACTGCATACCAATACCGCGATCGGCGCGATTTCGCGGCTGCGCGACATGGGCGTGGAACCGTTCCTGCTGTCCACCTCGCTGATCGGCCTGATGGCGCAGCGCCTGGTGCGCTCGCTGTGCCCGCACTGCAAGCAGTCCTACGAAGCCGATGCGGTCGAACGCGAGCAGCTCGCGATTCAGCACGCCGAACCGGTGATTCTTTATCGCGATGTCGGCTGTCCACAATGTCGCCATACCGGTTTCCAGGGACGTTCCGGCATCCACGAAATCATCGAGATCGACAGCACGCTGGAGTCGATGGTGCACGACAACAGTTCCGAGCAGATCATGGAAACGCATGCGCGCAAGTCCAGCCCCGGCATCATGCAGTCCGGGCGCAACAAGGTACTGGCCGGCGTGACCACCCTGCGCGAAGTGCTGCGCGTCACCTCGGAAGACTGATGTTCGTGAGGCCTAAGGCGACAGGCGTCAGGCGTGCAAAGAACCTGAGGCGATAAAATGGCCGCCTTCGAATACAGCGCGCTCAATGCCAAGGGCCGCCAGGAAAAGGGCCTGATCGAGGGCGATACCGCGCGTCAGGTTCGCGAGATGCTGCGCACGCGCGGCTTGATGCCGACCGAGATCAAACAGGTTGCGGAGATCCGCAATGAGGATCGCAAGCTGTTTTCGCGCAAGGGCGCCAGCCTGTCGGCCAGCGAACTGTCGTTGTTCACACGTCAGCTGGCCACCCTGACACGCTCCGGGCTGCCGCTGGACGAGGCGCTCACCGCCGTTGGCGAACAGTCCGAAGGCAAGAGCATCAAGCGCGTTACGCTCGGCGTGCGCGCCAGCGTGGTCGAAGGTTCCAGCCTGGCGCGTGCGCTGGCCGAATTTCCGGGCGCGTTTCCGCCGCTGTTTCGCGCGACCGTGGAAGCGGGCGAGCTATCCGGCAAGCTCGACAACGTGCTCGAACGCCTCTCGGACTATGTCGAAGGCCGGCAGGAGCTGCAGCAGAAACTGGTCGTTGCCGCGATCTATCCGGCGGTGCTGGTGTCGGCATCCTTGCTGATCGTCTCCGCCTTGCTCGCCTACGTGGTTCCGCAAGTGGTCAGCGTGTTCGAAAGCAACGACAGCCAGCTGCCGTTGCTGACGCGCATGCTGATCGCGATCTCCGACTTCATCCGCGATTACTGGCCGCTGCTGATCGCGCTCGCGGTCGGCGTTCCCTGGGGCATTCGCGCCGCGCTCAAGCGCGAGCCGATCCGCCGGCGCTGGGACCGCCAGCTGCTGCGACTTCCCTTGATCGGCCGCGTGGTTCGCACCAATCAGACAGCCCGCTTTACACGCACGCTCGGCATCCTCACCAATTCCGGCGTGCCGATACTCGACGGCCTGCAGATCGGCGCCCAGGTGGTCACTCACCTGCCGATGCGCGACGCCATCGATACCGCTGCGCGACGCGTACGCGAAGGCAGCAGCCTGTCGAAATCCCTGTCGGAGAGTCGCTTGTTTCCGCCGATCTCCTTGCACCTGATCGCCAGCGGCGAGCAATCCGGCAAGCTCGACGACATGTTGGAACGCGCGGCGGAGAACCAGGAACGCGAACTCAATGCGCTGATCAACGGCTTGATGGGCGCCCTGCCCCCATTGCTGGTGCTGCTGCTGGGCGCCATGGTGCTGATGATCGTGCTGGGCATTCTGCAGCCGATATTCGAGTCCTACGATCTGCTGGGTGCCTGATGTCCTTGCACAGCACACGCATACGGCTGGCAGGATTCGAAACCCGTGCCCTGTGCCTCGACGCTCCGCCGGAGCGCCCTCGCCTGCTGTGCCTGCACGGCTGGGGCGATTCGGCAGACGCCTACAAGCCGCTGTTTTCGGCCATCGAGGGCGAATTTTCGGCCGTCGCCCTCGACGCACCGGGTCATGGCGAAGCCTCGTCGGAACGCGGCGGCGCACGGCTGCCCCAATGGATCGACCTATGCCGCGCGGCCATCGAACACTGCGAACATGCCGCACCACTGATACTGATCGGCCAGAGTTTCGGGGCGCGCGCCGTCCTGAGCGCGCTCGCCGGCGACGCGGCAGCTCGCCGCCGCGTCGCGCGCGTCATCGCCATTGCCCCGGCACCGCTGCAGCTTCCGCCCTGGCAACGGGTGTTCGTCCGCAATCGGGCGCTGGCCGAAGGCGTCGCCTCCCTGTCCGCCGGCAGCGGCCCCGAACAGGCGATTGCTGCCGTGGTGGAACGCCATCGGCGCACCAGCTTTCACGCACCGGAGTCCCTGGCCGCCAGCGTTTTTGAGGACTACGCACGCCATGTCAGCATCGAACGCGCAGCCCGCTCGATCGACGAACTCCGGCAGATCGGGGAGGAGCTGCAGCAGCCGCTGTCGCTCGCGGAGCTGAGCGCTCCGGTCGATATCGTCTGGGGACGCCAGGACCGCCTGGCGCCGCTGTCCGGCGCCCAGGACTACCTGGCCGTGCTTCCGCATGCCCAACTTGAAGTGATCGACGACTGCGGGCATCACGCGCACATCGAGGCGCCGCAGCGAATCGCGGCGCTGCTGCGTCGCGCCGGATCAAGCGGCGATCAGGGATAGACGCGACGCACGCGCTGCGTCAGACCGCAAAACAGCTCGTAGGACAGCGTCCCCGCGCGCTCGGCGAGTGCTTCGACCGGCAGGCCCTCGCCCCATAACAGCACCGAATCGCCGACGCGGGTCTGCGGGATCGCGGACACGTCGATCGTCACCATGTCCATCGAGACCCGCCCCACCATCGGCGCACTCTGTCCGTGCACCTGAAATGGCGTGCCGTTCGGCAGACAGCGGTGCACGCCATCGGCATAGCCAACCGTGACCACGGCGATGCGCATGTCGCGCTCGCAGTGGTAGATCGCGCCGTACCCGATCGGTTCACCAGCGCGGCAGTCTCGCAATGCGAGCACACGCGACTCCAGGCGCATCGCCGGTCGCAGTCCCAGCTCGGCTCCGGTCCGGCCGGGCAGCGGGCTCGCGCCATAGAGCAGCAGGCCGGGCCGGACCCAGTCGACACGCGCCTGCGGCCAGGCGACAAGCCCTGCCGAATTGGCGATCGTGCGGGCACCTGGACGGTCCGCCAAGACTGCGTCGAAGCAATCGATCTGCGCCTGGGTGGCCGCACTGTCGGTTTCGTCGGCACGGGCGAGATGCGTCATCCAGCCACACAGCTGCCAGTCGCGCCGCGCCCGTATCCGTTCGTGAACGGCGGCTACCTTTTCAGGCTCGAAACCGAGCCGATGCATCCCGGTATCGATCTTGACCCACAAGCGCGCGCGCGCGCCACGCGGCAGCTGCTCCAACAGTGCGAGCTGCCAGTCATCGTGGACCACGATCTGCAGTTCGTGATGCAGGCACAAGCGCAGCTCTTCCAGCGACAACACGCCTTCGAGCACGACGATCGGCGCGTAGACACGCGCCTCGCGCAAACGCAGGGCCTCTTCGAGACAGGCCACAGCGAAGGCGTCCGCCTCCCAGGGGTGGCGCGCAGCAAAATCGCTCTCGGAGCGCAGATCGCGCAAGGCACGCGCCACCTGCACGGCGCCGTGTCCATAGGCGTCGGCCTTGATCACGGCCATCACACGGGAATCAGGCGCCCATTGCCGTATCCGCGCCAGATTGTGACGGATCGCGTCGAGGTCAATGCTGGCGGTGACGCGTGGAATCATCGGATCAGTGATCAGACACTGAAGCTGTCGTAGCCTTGCGCCAGATTTTCAAAGCGCGTGTACTTGCCGATGAAGGCGCACTTCACAGTACCGGTTGGGCCGTTGCGCTGCTTGGCGATGATGATCTCGGCGATATTGTCGTCCGCGCCCAGATCCTCTCCGGTCTTGCGCTTGTAGTAACCATCGCGATAGATGAACAGAATCATGTCCGCGTCCTGCTCGATCGAACCCGACTCGCGAAGGTCGGACATGATCGGCCGCTTGTTCTCGCGCTTTTCGACTTCACGCGAGAGCTGCGACAAGGCCAGGATCGGGACATTAAGTTCCTTGGCCAAGGCTTTGAGATTACGGGATATTTCTGAAATCTCGTTGGTTCGGTTATCGCGTGAGCTGGGCACCTGCATCAGCTGGATGTAGTCAATGACGATCAGGCCGATGTCATGCCGATTCTTGAGGCGGCGTGCGCGTGCGCGCAGTTCCAGCGGAGACAGCGCGCCGGTTTCGTCGATGTACAGCGGCGCCTCGCGAATGTCGACGCCGCCCTGCACCAGCCAATCCCATTCGTGATCCTCAAGCTGACCGGAACGCAGGCGTGTCTGGTCAAGGCGGCAGTGCGAGGCGAGCACACGCATCGCCAGCTGCTCGGCGCTCATTTCCATGCTGAACACGGCCGCCGGCTTCTTCAGCTTGATCGCGGCGTGCTCCGCGATATTCATCGCGAAACTGGTCTTGCCCATACCGGGACGGCCGGCAATGATGATCAGGTCGCTGTTGCCGAAACCATTGGTGCGACGGTCCAGATCGGTCAGTCCGGCCGACAGGCCGGCCAAGCCACCGGGGCTGTTGCGCGAAGCCTCGACCTTGGCTTCGATGCGCGGCACCAGATCGCCGATCGCGGTGTATTCGACACGGCCACGCGCTCCACGCTCGCGAATCGCGAAGACCTTCTGTTCCGCTACGTCGATCAATTCGCTCGGCGTACGGCCGTTGGGCCTGAAGCCGATGTCGGCAATATCGGTACCGGTTGCGATCAGGCTGCGCAGCACCGAACGTTCACGCACGATGTCGGCGTAGGCCACCACATTGGCCGCGCTCGGCGTGTCATTCGCCAAGGCGCCGAGGTAGGCCAGGCCGCCAGCCGCCTCCAGCTGCTCCAGCGCACGCAGGTGCTCCGACAGCGTGACGAAGTCGCAGGGCTTGGCGTTGTTGAGCAGACTGATCATCGCGCGGAAGATCAGGCGGTGATCCTCGCGATAGAAATCGTCCTCGGAGACACGGTCGGCCAGCTCGAACCACGACCGGTTGTCGAGCATCAGGCCGCCGAGCACCGACTGCTCGGCCTCGATCGAATGGGGAGGTTGTTTCGGGGCTTGCGCCATGCTCGAAGTGTACTCGCTGGGGCCGGATTCGGGCGTCACCCCGGAATGCAAAACGCCGCGGAGGTCCGCGGCGTTCTGGGTATGGAGCCCTGATGTTGCCGGGCTCGTACGCGTGGATCTCAAGCCTTGGCTTCGACCACGATCACCTTGACGCTGGTCTCGACTTCACTGTGCAGGTGCACCGCGACGTCGTAGTCACCGATATTGCGAATCGGGCCTTCGCCCATGTCGATATCGACGCGCTCGATCTCGACTCCGGCCGCCTTGGCGGCATCTGAGATTTCGTTCGGACCGACCGAGCCGTACAGCTTGCCCTCGTCGCCGGCACGCATCGCGATCGTCAGCTCGAGGCCGGCGATCTTCTCGGCACGCAGTTTGGCGGCATTCACCGACTCCTGCGCGTTCTTCATCAACTCCGCCTTGCGTGCCTCGTAGACCTCGCGATTGGCATTGGTCGCCGGCAGCGCCTTGCCCTTCGGCAGCAGGAAGTTGCGGCCATAGCCCGGGCGCACCTTGACGGTGTCACCCAGATCTCCGAGGTGCTTGATCTTCTCCAGAAGGATGACTTCCATTATCAGTCTCCCTTACTGGTGCTTGTCAGTGTACGGCAGCAACGACAGGAAACGCGCGCGCTTGATCGCGGTTGCGAGCTGACGCTGATAACGTGCCTTGGTACCGGTGATGCGGGCCGGAACGATCTTGCCGTTCTCGCCCACGAACTGCTTGAGCGTGGCGAGATCCTTGTAGTCGATCTCTTCGATGCCTTCGGCAGTGAATTTGCAGCTTTTCTTGCGGCGAAAGAAGCGTGCCATGCTCAGGCCTCCGTCTCGGTTTCAGTGGTGGTTTCGGTATCCGAATCGGAATCCGAAGACGAATCGTCATTCGAATTGTCGGACTCGTCCGAACGCGAGGCGCGCTCCGGCTTCTTGTCTTCTTCCGGGTTCTTGAACAGCGGGGACTGCACCGACACCGCTTGATCCTTGCGCGTCACCAGACGGCGGATCACCGCGTCATTGAACTTGAAGGCGCCTTCCAGCTCTTCCAGAACGGCGCCGGAGCACTCCACGTTCATCAGGAAGTAGTGGGCCTTGTGCAGATTCGCGATCGGGTAGGCCAACTGGCGACGGCCCCAGTCTTCGAGACGGTGGACCTTGCCACCGTCGGCTTCGACCATCCCCTTGTAACGCTCGATCATGGCGGACACCTGCTCGGACTGATCCGGGTGCACCATGACCACGATTTCGTAATGCCTCATCGGGTCTCCAATTTGTGGATACGCAGCCGTTGAACTGCGTAGTCCCCCGCAGCGCGGTGGGACAAAAGCCGATCGGCCGGATGGCCGATCGGGCGCGCGATTCTAGGGCCTGAAGCCTTGTAACACAAGTATTTGCGGACCACGGCGCCCCATCAGCGGAAGTAGACGCAACATTGTCGCGTCGAAATCAGCTGCAGCGCCTCGGTTTCAGCTTCGGCGACTTCAACCGGGCGCATCGATTCGGCCAGATCGGCCACCAGACCAGCCACCCGATCTTCGATGTCGAACGACTGGCTGACGAGCTGAAACGCACGCAGGTGCGCATAGGCCTGGACCGTGTCCCTCGGCAGCATCTCGCCGTTGAGATAAGCCGCACCGACCTGCCACAGTGCATTGGCGCTACCGCCACGCCGGGCCTGCAACAGCCACGCCGCCTGCTGTTCGCGCAATGCGAAGGTGTTGGCGCGCTGCGTGGAGTCGCACATTTCAAGCTCGCGCTCGCGGCAGATATTGCCCGGTGGCAGCTGAAACACCATCGATTCCTGGGCCTCCAGGGAACCGGAATCGGCGGCCAGGCTCATCCATTCGTAGTACCGGTTGCGTGCCTCGGCCGGTACACCGCGACAGCGTTCATAGCGTCGTCGCAACTCAGCCGCCATGCGGTCCGGGTTCTCGACTGGAATACCGTCCAGACGACGCGTCTGATACATGGTCTGAATCACCGCATCGAGCGCCTCGGGCGCCGTCTGTATACGGCGACATTCCTTCAGCGCCAGGCCAAGCTGGTAGGCCGCATCGGCGTCTCCGCCCTCGGCGGCTTCGGTCCGCTCGCGAATGAACGCCTGCAGTGGCCCAGTCGGCAACTGTGATCGCCGATCCACGATCAGGCGGCGCAGGCGTGGTCCCCGACGCGCTTCGGGCTCGGGTTCGGCGGGCACATCGGTCGTGGGCTCAAGCACGGCGTCCGGCGCATCGGACCGGCTCCGCCCCGCCTCCACGGATCGCTCCTGCTGCGATGCGGCACGGCTCGCATCGAGCCGAGTCTGGCTCCACCACCAGAGCAGACAGCTCAGCAGTGCCAGGCCGGCTCCGGCGGCGACCCAGCGGATGTTCATCGCGTCTGGCGCTGCCTCACGGATTCGAACAGACAGATACCGGCGGCGACCGATACGTTCAGACTTTCGATCTGACCCTGCATCGGGATTTTTGCGAGCCGATCACAGTTTTCGCGTGTGAGTCGACGCAGGCCCTCGCCTTCCGAACCCATCACCAGCACGGTCGGTCCGGTCAGATCGACATCATAGAGCGACTCGGTGGCCTCACCGGCCAAACCGGTGATCCAGTACCCCAATTCCTGTAGTCGTTTCATCGAGCGCACGATGTTTGTGACCGCGACCACCGGCACACGTTCCGCCGCGCCCGCCGCCACTTTGCGTGCGGCTGGCGTCAGGCTGACTGCCCGGTCCTTCGGAATGACCACGGCCGTGACGCCGGCCGCTTCGCTGGTCCGCAGACAGGCGCCGAGATTGTGGGGGTCCTGAATGCCATCGAGTATGAGCACCAGCCGGTCCGGCGTCGCCGGCACCTCCAATGCCTCCTCACCGCTGATGGAAGCGGCCGGCACCATCGCCAACACGCCCTGATGCCGCAGGCCCGGCGCCAGTACATCGAGGTCCGAGCGTGAACGCGCGCGGACTGGAACCGACTTGGCGGCCGCGACCTTGCTGATCTGCGCCGCGCGCTCACCGCTACGGCTGTCGCTGATGTAAACCTCCAACGGCAGAACCTCGCTTTCCAGCGCTGCGAGAACGGCGTGCCAGCCGCCGATGTAGGTCGTATTGCTCAAAGGTACTCCATGGATGGATGCATCAATCGGGACGAAGTTCGGACAGCACCGCGATTGTCCGGCGTGCCGCCGCACTCGCCAAGCAAAAAGGCGCCGGAACGGATTCCGGCGCCTTTCTGGCAGACGGGAGACTCGCCCGCGATCAACCGCCCAGGTACGGCGGCGGCGTCCAGGCCTCGGATTCTCGTCCCTCGATGACCGGCTTGATCACGATGTCCACGCGACGGTTGCGTGCTTCCTTGACGTTGTCGCCGGTGCGAACCAGTGGTTCACGCTCGCCGCGCCCTTCTTCGCGAATGCGGGCGGCGCTGACGCCCATCTGCGCGAAATAGTTGCCCACGGCAGCGGCACGCTGCACCGACAGACTCTGGTTGTATTCGGCCGAACCGCTGGTATCGGTGTGTCCGACCACGTGAATCACGGTCGAATCATAGCTTTGCAGCACGCTCGCGATCTTGCCGTAGGTCTGCAGCGCGGCCGGAGTCAGCTCGGCCTTGTTGAACTCGAACGAAATGTCACTGGCGACGCCGACACGCAAGGAGCCGTCCGACATTTCACTGATATGCAGTTCATCGCGCTCGGCTTCCTTGGCGAGCTGCTGCTCCATCTCGGCGCGCTGCTTGTCCATGTAGTTGCCCACCGCACCGCCGGCGATGGCGCCGACCGCCGCACCCACCCAGGGCGCCCCGCGCGCACCACTGACCGAATTGCCGAGCACCGCGCCGGCCACGGCGCCAACACCCGCACCGATGTTGCGGCTACGGTTGGGGTTGTCGGTGGCGCAGGCTGCCAGAGAAATGATGGCGACACCCGCTACGGCTGCCTTGAGGCTCGCGGTCTTCGTTTTCATCTTCATTTACCACTCCTTTTGGACGACCGCCGACGCTTCTTGCCGGCGTGTTCGCGCGAATTGTTGGGTGCTTTCGTGAATGGCTTCTGAACGCTTCGGGGCTGGCTGTGTTCCGGTTCCAGATCGATCTTGCGCTCGTCCAGGCTGACACGAACGACTTTGACCCGAATCGCGTCGCCCAGTGCGTACACCCGACCATTGCGTTCGCCGACCATGCGCATGCGCTTGGGGTCGAACTGGTAATAGTCGTTGTACAGCGTGGACACATGCACCAGACCCTCGACGTAGAGATCCTTCAATTCCACAAACGCGCCAAAGCTGGTTACGCCGACAATCACGCCGTCAAAAACCTCGCCGACGCGATCGCGCATGTATTCGCACTTGAGCCACAGCGTCACATCGCGCGTCGCCTCATCGGCACGACGCTCTGTCATCGCGCAATGTGCACCCAGGGCTTCGAGCTGTTCCTGGTCGTAGGCGAAGGTCCTTTTCGCCTCGCGCCGGATCGCATGCTTGAGTGCGCGGTGCAGCACCAGATCCGGATAACGGCGGATCGGCGAGGTGAAATGCGCATATTCCTCCAGCGCGAGGCCAAAATGGCCATCGTTGCTCGGCGAATACCGAGCCTGCATCATCGAGCGCAGCAACATGCTCTGCGCCATGGACTGGTCATCGCGCCCCGGCAGCTGTGCCGCGACGGCCGCGTAGTCCTTGGGCGTCGGCGTTTCGCCGCCACCGAGCTTGAGGCCGCGTGCCGCAAGGAACTCGCGCAACACCTTGACCTTCTCGACATCCGGCGTGGCATGGACGCGAAACAGGCTGGGCCGCTTGTGCTTGACGACATAGCGTGCGGCCTGCACGTTCGCCGCGATCATGCACTCCTCAATGATGCGATGGGCGCGGTTGCGCTGTACCGGCACGATCTTCTCGATCTTGCGGTTTTCGCCGAAACGGATTTTGGTCTCGGTGGTTTCGAAATCCATCGCGCCGCGCCTTTCACGTGCGCTGAAAAACGCGCCGAACAAGGCGTCCAGATCCTGAAGCTGTGGCACCACGGCCTTGCGCGCCTGTGCTTCGGGTCCGTCCGGATTTTCCAGTATCGAATAGACCTCGTCGTAGGTGAGTCGCGCATGGGATCGCATCACACCCTCGTAGAAACGCGCCCGCGTCACTTCCCCGGCCTTGTTGATGCGCATTTCGCAGACCATGCACAACCGCTCGACATCAGGATTGAGCGAGCACACGCCGTTGGACAGCGCCTCGGGCAGCATCGGGATCACGCGTTCCGGGAAGTACACCGAATTGCCGCGCTCGCGCGCCTCCGTGTCCAGCGCGGAACCCATCGGAACATAGGCATCGACATCGGCGATCGCAACCCACAGCGTCCAGCCGTTGCGCAGCGGTCCGCGCATCGGCTTGCAATACACCGCATCGTCGAAGTCGCGGGCATCGGCGCCGTCGATCGTGACCAGCGGCAGATCCCTCAGGTCGACGCGCCCCTGAGCCTGCTGCGAGCTGACTTTCTGCGGCACTTTTGCCGCCTCCCGCTCGACCGCCTCCGGCCAGACATGCGGCAGACCATGCGCACGAATCGCGGCTTCTATTTCCATACCCGGCGCCAGATGATCGCCCAATACCTCGACGACCCGGCCAACCGGCAGACTGCGCGCGCCGGGATGAACCTCGATCGCCGCAACCACCATCTGCCCTTCGCGTGCGCCGTTGCGGCCTTCCTCGGGAATCAGGATGTCGTGATGTATGCGTGGATTGTCCGGGCTGACATGCGCTACGCCATGCTCGACGATGTAGCGTCCGACCACGGTCTGATTGGCGCGTTCGAGCACATCGACCAGAACGCCTTCGCGTCGCCCGCGGGCGTCCTCGCCATTGACACGCACCAGAACGCGGTCGCCCGACATCAGGCTGCGCATTTCGCGTGGCGACATGAAGACATCGTCGCCGCCCTCGTCCGGCGTGAGAAAGCCATAGCCGTCACGGTGCGCGATGACGCGTCCCGGTACCAGGCTCATGTGGCTGACTACACCGAAGGCGCCGCGGCGGTTCTGCGCCAGGCTGCCGTCGCGGACCATCGCACCGAGGCGGTGACGAAAGGCTTCGAAGTCGTCTCGGCTGCCCAGGCCGATGCAGCTCGCCAACTCGTCGGCCTTGAGCGGCCCGTCCTGCGATTCGAGGACTTCGAGGATGTATCGTCGGCTTGGCGTCGGATTCTCGTAGCGTTGACGTTCCCGCTCGTATTCCGGGTCCAGCTTGCGCCAGTCCTGGCGTCGTTTGTTGCTGTTCGTGGGATGTTCCTTTTTCTGAAGCATTAAATGATTGACAAAGCCTACCGCCGCCGATAGATTTGCGCGCCTCTTGCCGAGGTGGCGGAATTGGTAGACGCACTAGTTTCAGGTACTAGCGGGTAACACCGTGGAGGTTCGAGTCCTCTCCTCGGCACCAAATTAAGAGTTTTGATGCATTGCGTTGCGACACCAAAAGCCCCGACTTGTTCGGGGTTTTTTGTGGCCCCAAGGTTCTTGATGGCTAGCGCCGACGCAACGCTGCTGCTCACTCCGGGTAAAACCTCACCGCCCATGCCGGCCTGATGCACCGAACGCAGCCAGTCTGGCGCGCGTCGAATGCCACCCAAAGCACGCGCATGGGCGCTTCATTGTAACGTACCCGGCGCGGTTTCCCGCGCCTTGATGGCTTTGACTCGCAAACGTGAGGCGACCTCCAGTCCGCTCGGTCTCGACCCTGAGATCAGGTCATAGCCTTGTGAGCGCGCCGGGGAGTCAACGAGACCGCAACACCACAGCGGACAAGCCACCGGTATGACCGGCTCGCTGGCCGGACGTCTGGACGATGCGCGGAGGCGTGTTTGGTGGGTCGTGTTGGATTCGAACCAACGACCTACTGGTTAAAAGCCAGCTGCTCTACCGACTGAGCTAACGACCCTGAAAACTGATTGATACGGCCGGACGACGGCGCGGGGCGGGATCATACCCGATGAGTCCCGGCATCGGAACCCGTCAAGCCCGAGCGACGTAGCGGGTCGGGTCGGCAATGCCGGCGGCTTCGAACCCCTCGCGCCGCAGCCGGCAGGAATCGCAGCGTCCACAGGCGGCGCCGCTGCCCTCAGCTTGATAGCAGGAGACTGTCATCGCATAGTCAACGCCCAGCTGCGTGCCGAGTTTGATGATCTCGTCCTTGCCAAGGTCGATCAGGGGTGCGTGGACATGCATCCCCTGCCCTTCGACGCCCGCCTTGGTCGCGACCGAGGCCAGACGTTCGAAGGCATCGATAAACTCCGGTCGGCAATCCGGGTAACCGGAATAGTCCACCGCGTTGACGCCGACGAAGATGTCGTGCGCCTCCAGCACCTCGGCCCAACCCAGTGCCAGTGACAGAAACAGGGTGTTGCGAGCCGGCACGTAGGTCGATGGAATTCCAGTCGACGGGGCCTCCGGAACGTCCTGACTCAGATCGGTCAGCGAGGAACCTCCGATGCCGGCCAGATTCACATCCATCACCCGATGCTGGACAGCACCGAGGGCGGCGGCGACCCGGGCCGCAGCCTCAATCTCTGCGAGGTGCCGCTGCCCATACGACACCGACAATGCGTGACACTCGAATCCGGCATCGCGCGCCGCCGCCAGAACCGTGGCGGAATCAAGTCCGCCGGACAGCAGAATGACCGCAGGCTTCCTCATTTTCCGGCGACGTCTCCCCACAATTGCTTGTGCATTTGCACCTGCATGCGCACCGGCAAGCGGTCCGCAACGATCCAGTCCGCAAGCTCGCGCGGGCTGACTTGTTGATGACTGGGTGAAAACAGAATTTCGCAGCGCCCGACGAGACCGAGGCTGTCGACGCGGCTGCGCGCCCAATCGTAGTCATTACGGCTGCAGATCACGAACTTCACCTGATCGTGTGTCGTGAGGTCTTCGAAGTGATCCCAAAGCATACGCTGGGACTCGCCGGAATCGGGTGTCTTGATATCGACGATGCGCGCGACGCGGCGGTCGATGCCGGTGACGTCAAGCGCGCCGCTGGTTTCCAGCGAGACCGTCAGGCCGGTGTCGCAAAGCCTTTGCAGCAGCTCACGGCAATTGCGCTGTGCCAGCGGCTCACCGCCGGTGACGCAGACATGCCGCACACCATAGGCGCGGGTTTGATCGACGATTTCGTCAAGACTCTTCCAGTGTCCGCCGTGAAACGCGTAGGCGGTGTCGCAATACTGGCAACGTAGAGGGCAACCGGTAAGGCGCACGAAAACGGTTGGCAGACCCACATAGGTGGATTCACCTTGCAATGAGACGAAAATCTCGGTGATCTTGAGCCGCGCGGCCTGAGCTGCGGCTGCGGCGACGGGGGTCGCGGTCGCTGTTGCCGTCACGTCATCCCTGCTGCAGTCGCTGACGCGCGAGTCCGGCGGCCGTGGAATCGGGATATTCGCGCGTCACGCGTTCGAGCGTCGCTCGACCGGTGGCGGTCTGCTTCAACTCAAGCTGCGAGAACCCGACCTTGAGCAAGGCGTCCGGCGCGCGCTCCGAGCGCGGAAAACGGCTCAGCAAATCCTGGTAGCTGCCAAGTGCGGCATTGTAGTCGCGCTTGAAATAATTGGCCTCACCCATCCAGTACAGCGCATCGTCCGCCATCGGGCCTTGCGGCCAGT